>JAGBCU010000008.1 GCA_017937865.1 Clostridia bacterium
CTTTTCTTTTCCGGGGAGAGTTTCTGACTCATCTTCAGAGGAATCGGAAATATCAACATATTCGTATTTATGTGAATTGTTTTGTTTCTTGCTTTCAATTGCTTTCGAGGATGTTGATTCGTTGCTTTGCAAATTCTGTTGCATTCTTTTTGTTTTGTTTATGGGAATATCTTTAGGAGTTGAAGCCTTTTTATCATCCTCAAATGAAAAAACGAACTCGTTTGTGTTTTGATTATCCAAAAAGTGTCACCTCTTACATTGCACCTTTCATCTTGAATACGGCACCTACAGTTAAAATAAGAATTTTGATATCAAAGAAGAAGGAGCGTTTTTCAACGTATTCTAATTCTATTGCCTGACGTTCACCGTTAGCATAAGAAATGTTGTTTCTGCCGCTTACCTGCCAAAGACCGGTAATACCGGGCTTAACCTTCAGGAGTAAATCACGGTTTTCGCCGTAAAGCAAGGTTTCCTCGTATAAAACAGGACGGGGACCAACTAATGACATTGTGCCGAAAAGCACGTTAAATAATTGGGGAAGCTCGTCAAGGCTTGTTTTACGAAGAATGTTGCCGATTTTTGTGATACGGGGGTCTTTTTCAAGCTTGTATTCTTTTTCGTATTCCTCGCGTGCTTCAGGGGAAAGAGAGTTTAAAAGGTCGTCAGCGTTCATAAACATACTTCTGAATTTGAATACTTTTATTTCTTTTCCGTTCTTACCTATACGAGGAGATTTAAATATAACATTACCGCCGTCCTGAGCTTTAACAAGAATAGCAATTAATATTAAAACAGGGGATGTGACAATGATTAGAATCAAAGAGCAGAATATATCAAAACATCTTTTTAAAAAGTCATAAAAAGGTTTTTCTTTGAATGTGTAGTTTTTGATAGGTTGAGTATTTTCCAAAACTGTAGTCAACTCCATTCTGAAAACGTAACAAAAAAACAAAAATGCATTTTTGCCTTTCGTCACATTATACCAAAGATAAATGTCGAAATCAATACTAATTGTATATAATTTTGCGTTTTGTAGGAATAAAGGGCAAATATTTGTGGTTTTTTGAAGGTTATTTTCTGTTTTCTGATATTAATAAATCAACGGAACTATATTCTTTGATAGAAATATTTTTGTCAGTTAAAACATCTGACAATTCATTTTTTGTTTCTTCAGCAGAAAGAAAACTTGAGTTGTAAAGATCAATAACAGTTCCGCTTTTGGTATAAAGAACAAAATATTTTTCATCGGGTAAAAACGGTTTTTCTGCTTTTTCGTTAACAATTGCTGAAAATTTTATAGCTTCGTAGCTACAACTCTGTTGCGATAACGGAAAGTCACCCACCGCATAGTTAATAGAGGTATTGCTGAAAACCGTAACGGAATTTATGCAAGTAATAAACTGAATTATGAACAAGGTTTCTGCAAAAATAGTTGCGTATTTTAAAAAGGCTTTTTGATATACGGACTCTTTCGGTACTTTGATATTGTTTTTGTTGTTTTTCTTCTCAGTAATTCTTCTTGAAAGCTTAAAAGCAATAATGGCAGAGGGGAGAGCTGAAAAAATAAAAATTGACAGCAAGCCTTCAGTTATTCCGCAGATGTACAGCGCATCATTAAATCTTATTGAAATAACCAGGTAAAACAGCAATCCCGCTATTAAAGAAAAGGGAATGTTAATAAGAAGAGTAAGAGCGAGGATTCTCAATGAGCTTAAAGCTCCCTTGTTGTGTCTTTTGCCACCGTTTTCCGAAGAGGCTTTTTTCACTGTGCTTGTAGCGTCGGGGGCTTTACCGCCATTTTCAAGATAAGCAATAAGATTGCTTTCGTATTGGGAACGGGCTTTTGATTTTTTTAAAGCTTTAAGAGCTTTTTCGGTTTTTCCTGAATAAAAAAGGGCCTGTCCGCCAACAACCGCACATTCTATTTGATATTCAAAAAAGTTTGACAGCATCATTGAAATCAGTCTGTCGGCTACGCCACCCATCATATCGTTTGCCTCAAGAATTTTGTCTCCGAAATAACCGTTAATATTATTCTTTTGAATTTCTATCAGCTTATTCTTTTGAATTCCACTCTCAAAGGTGTTTTTTAGCTTTGGAATAAGTCTGGAAAACAAATCGCCTATTTCAGTAAAACAATCGGTCATAAGCTGTTCTGAATCTACGTATGTATACGTGTAGCAATTGAAGTTTTCGGGTTCGATAAACGCAAGGATATCGTATATTGAAAAAACAAGATTCGGCTCGTTATCAACCGTCATAGCAAGCCACAGGGTTTGCTGGGCGTAGGCGGTTTTACCTTTTTCAATGTAGTAAATAAAAATATTGAAATCATCAAAGCTGAATTTACAAACAGTACCTGTTTGGACTTTTGCTTTTTTACCCGAAAGGATTTTTTTAAACGAAAGCTGAGAGGATTTAAGGGATGCGTTGAGCTTACGGCAACAAGAGGCGAAATGATTGTTCATTTCCATAAAAACATCCTTTCTGTAAAATAATTAAAAAGCACAATTACGTTAATTTTAGTCCAATATTGCCTTTCAGTCAACGGATTAAAGAAAAATTTAATAAATATACATATTTTTAAAAATATATTGAAGTTTCGGGCTGGTTTGGAGTATTATTAATTGGTAAAAGAGTTTTGAGTACTTACTCTGTTAAGTAAGTAATAAAAGAGGTGCAGTTATGCTTTCTAAAAAATTTATTTGTGCAACCTATGATTATTCTACATATCAAAATTTTGTACCCTCACCGTTTTTCAGGAAAAGCTTTTCTGTAAATAAAGCAGCTGTTAAATGTACTGTTACTATCGGCGGTTTAGGTTTTTACGATATATTCATAAACGGTCAGAAAATTACAAAAGGTATTATTGCACCTTATGTTTGCAACCCCGACCATATTGTGTATTTTGATGAATATGACGTTACCCGATATCTTTGTGAGGGTAAAAATGTTTTAGGTATACAGCTTGGTAACGGTATGCAAAACTGTCCCGGCGGTGAAATCTGGGACTTTGAAAAAGCCTCTTTCAGAGGTGCACCGAGGGTTGCGTTTTCAGTAGAAACAGAATATTCTGACGGCACGGTTGAAGTGATTGAAGCCGATAAAAGCGTTAAAACAGCACCGTCACCTATAATTTTTGATGACCTTCGTTGCGGGTGCTTTTATGATGCGAGAAATGAAATACCTAATTGGTCGGAAATAGATTTTTGCGATGATAAATGGGACAATGCATTAATAGCAGAAACACCGAGAGGTGAGAGAAGAATATGCGAGGCGGAGCCCGTTGTTCCTTTAAAGCATATTCGACCTGTGAAAATCAGAAAATGCACCTTAAACGAATTCAGAGCTGATAAGCATGTTGATAAAAACTGCTGTGAGTATCCCACAAAAGAAAAAACAGGCTGGCTTTATGATTTCGGAATAACTACCGCAGGTATAATCCGTCTTAAAATTAAAGGCTACAGAGGGCAAAAGATTGATTTGCAGTTTGGTGAGCATTTAGACGAAAACGGCAATCCCGATTACAGTAACGTTCAGTTTTTACCTGAGGGCTATTCTCAAAGAGATATTTACGTTTTAAAGGGTGAGGGTGAAGAAGTTTTCGAACCTCAGTTCACATATCACGGCTTCAGATACGTTGTTGTTTTAGGTATATCCGAGGAGCAGGCGACAGAGGATTTACTTACTTGTATTGTTTGCTCTTCTGCATTAGAGGAACGAGGTAATTTTACTTGCTCCGATGACGTACTCAATAAGCTTCAGGCAATGGCAAGAAATGCAACTGTATCTAATTTTTACTATTTTCCCACAGATTGTCCTCAAAGAGAGAAAAACGGTTGGACGGGTGATGCAGTAAATTCCTGCAGACAAACCCATCTTAACCTTAACCCTGATAAAAGCTATAAGGAATGGTTGAGAAATATAAGAAAGGCTCAAAGAGCTCAGGGCGATATTCCCGGTGTAGTGCCTACTGATGAGTGGGGCTACAATATCGGTCCTGCTTGGGATGCGGTGCTTGCACATTTGCCGTATTTTACATATCTTTACCGTGGTGATAAGGAAATACTTGAAGAAAATGCAGATGCTCTTTTCAGATATGCGGTTTATATTGCAGGCAGAAGAACAAAGAGAGGTACTGTTGATTACGGTTTGGGTGATTGGTGTCCTGTAACAGTTGTAAAAGCACCTGTTGAGCTTACCTCAAGCATAATGACAATGGATATCCTGAAAAAATGCTCGTATATTTTCAATGTTCTCGGAAGAAGCTTGCAAAAGGATTATTGCGATAAGGTTTATAATGAAGTAAGAGCTGCGGTAAGAAAATATTTTGTTGATTGGGGTACAATGACTGTATCGGGTAATTGCCAGACCTCTCAGTCAATGGCAATTTTCTATGACGTTTTTGATGAAAGCGAAAAACCGCAGGCGGCTAAGGTGCTTGTTGATATTATAAAACAGTCTGACGACCATATTGATTTCGGTTTTTTGGGAATTCTTACTGTTTTCAGAGTGCTTTGCCAATACGGTGAATGTGATTTAGCATACAAAATGATAGCAAGGCAGGATTACCCTTCCTTCGGTGAGTGGGTGAAAAGAGGCTTTACTTCAATGCCTGAACGCTTCTTCAAGGCAGGAGAATTCCCTGATTCGCTTAATCACCATGCCTTTGCTGATATTTCTGCGATATTCATTGAGTATTTTGCCGGTATAAAGGTTAATCCATACGGTGACGATTGTAAGGAAGTCAATATTGAGCCTTGCTTTGTAAAAGCCCTTAACAATGCATCTGCTTTTTACGACAGCGTTTGCGGAAAAGTATGCGTTAAATGGGAAAGAGCTTTTAACGGAATAAAGCTTTCTGTTGAAATACCGGAGGGGATATACGGTGAAATAAGGCTTCCCGTGGGTTATAGATTTTCTAATACCCAACGATCTCAGGGTAAGCTTGAAAGCGGCGTTTATGAAATTGAAGAGATAAATAAAATTGCCGATAATATTATAGAGGTGTGAAATGGAAGAGGTAAAAGTAATAGACTACGGATTTTTTAATCATGATGGCTTAGCTTTTGAATACCACGTAAGCGGTAACGAAGAGGGTGAGGCTCTCGTTATGCTTAACGGTAACGGCGGCGATTACCGTTGCTTTGAGGGCGACTTATACGTTCCGTTATCAAAATATTTTAAAATCATCCGTTTTTCCACAAGAGGCACAGGCAAAACTCCCTTAGGCGATAAAAAGCTTACCTTTGAGCTTTTTTGTGACGATTTGAAGGCTCTTCTTGATTATTTAGACGTAAAAAGTGCAAATTTCTGCGGTTTTTCTGATGGCGGTAATTTAGGGATGTGCTTTGCGGTTACGTACCCTGAATATGTTAAAAGACTTGCTGTTTTCGGCTCGAATCTTAACACAAGAGGCACGAAAACAGGAGACCAGTTAGGCATTATAAAGGACCATAGAATTTATGCAATTAAAGCCTTTTTCACAAAGGATAAGGAAATGGTAAGAAGAAGAGAAATCGAGGGTCTTATGGTAGGTCAGCCACATTTGAATTATAAAAAGCTTTCTGCTATAAACGTACCGTTTTTAAATGTTTTCGGTGAATTTGATATGATAAAAAGACGCCATTCCCGTAAGATAACAAAAGCGGTTAAGGGTGCGGAAGAGGTTATGGTGCTTAACGGCGGTCACAGCACCGCTTTCAAAAAAACAGATTTCCTCATTTTACCCGTTGTTAAAAGGTTTTTTGGCGTAGATAACTGACTGGATACGTATTTTAGCTTTGAATAAAAATTCAATTCAGGTATCAAAATAACTAAAAATATCGTTCATAAATAAGCAAAAGTAATAAATTTACAATTTTTATTGAAATCAGGAAAAAATAAGTGTATAATAGCGATGTGAATGTCAAAATGGGAGGGGTGTATTGTACCCTTTTCTGTTTCAAGACCTTTTATTTCATTATCTTACGGAGGTAATTATGAAAAAGACAGCAAAAAGAACTCTTGCGGTTTTACTTGCCCTTATGACTTTTATCAGTTGTTTCGGTATGAGCGTTTCCGCAGAGACAACAGAATTTGAACCCTTAAGAATTAACTGTACAATGTACGGCGATTCTCAGACTCAGCGTGGCTTCACATGGTATACTGCAGGTAACTGTGATGCTGTTATCGAGTACGTTGAAGCAGCTTTATTTGACGTTAACTTTACAAACGGCGTAATGAAAAGAGCATCAGTTGATGAGTTCGAAGGCTATTACTGCCATAAGGTAGTGCTTGAAGGTCTTAAACCCGGTACAACCTACTACTACCGCGTTGGTAGCAAGAGAGAGGATGTTTGGAGCGATATCGGTAAATTTGTTACTGATAACGGCGACGGCTCATTCTCATTTATTGCTATTGCTGACGTTCAGGCAAGTAGCCTTGAAAACTTCCAGCAGGCAGCTCTTGTTATGGATCAGGCTATGGCTTATTCTCCTAACGCAGAGTTCGTTGTAAACCTTGGTGACTTCGTTAACGATTGTAGAAACGAGGAGTGGAACTGGTACGGTGAAGCTTTCGAAAAAGCAAATACAAACCTTACACTCGTTCCCGTTGCAGGTAACCACGAAGGTAACATTACAAACAAATTCAACATCGGTTGGTTTAACAGTATGTTCAATCTTCTCCCCGGTGAAGGTCCTACAAACGGTGTTAACGGTACATACTACTCATACGATTACGGCAACGCACATTTCTGCGTTGTAAACTCAAACGATATGTATCCTATGTCACAGGCTCAGAGAAACTGGATTATCAATGACCTTACAGAGACTGACGCTCACTGGAAATTCCTTCTTCTTCACCGTGCAGTTTACTCTGCAGGTAAGAACATCAACAAGCCTGATACTCTTGCTATGAGAGAAACAATTATTGATATTGTTGACCAGACAGGTGTTGACGTTGTTCTTTCAGGTCATGACCATATGTACTTCAGAACAAAGCAGGTTGCAGGCGATGCAGTTTGCGAAGATACAACATACGTAACAGAATACTTCAACGGTGAAGAGGTTACATTTGCTAAAGAGCCCAACGGTTGCGTATATATTCTTCCCTCAACAGCAGGTACAAAGAGATATTCAGTTAATGAAAATGCTATCGACCCCATTAATGCATGTGCAGATGTTAAGCTTTCTACAAGCGATATGGGCGGTTGCTTCTCAAATATCGTTGTTGAAAACAACAAGCTCGTTTATAAAGCATACGTTGTAAATGATGAAACTCAGGAAGTTACTCAGATTGATAGCTATGCAATTATGAAGGATGTTGCTGACGGTGCTCAGGATTCATACCTTCCCACAGACCCCATCGGTACAGTTGACGGCTTCTTATTCAACTTCACAGAGTACATCTCTCTTATCATCACATACATCACAAAGCTTATTCCTCAGCTTATTGCAGGCTTGTTCTGATAAGTTCAGCTGAATAATTTTAACGGTTCACTCTTATTTGGGTGAACCGTTTTTTTGTGTGGTTTTTCAACAAAAATTTAAAGTTAATTTTATTGTTAAATTTGTTACTTTCGTTGCAAATACTGTATATTTATGGTATACTGTACTCTGTAAAAATATGATTAGGTGATATATTTGAATCGAAAAAAATGGGTCGTTTCCGATTGTGATAAGGATGTGGCTGCAAGCCTTGCGGAAAATTGCGGTGTGGATCCTTTTGCGGCGTATTTGCTGTGTTCTCGCGGAATGACAGATGACTTTGAGGTTGAAAGCTTTTTATACGATACTGACCTTTCAGACCCTTATACTCTTCCTGATATGGAAAAGGCTGTAGAAAGAATCAACAAAGCAATAGAAGACGGTGAGAAGATTACGGTTTTCGGTGATTATGATGCAGACGGTGTTACGTCGACTGCTCTTTTGTATTCATACCTTTGCTCAAGGGGTGCTAACGTTGATTACTACATACCCGACCGTGAGGGCGAGGGCTACGGTATGAGCGTAGAGGCGGTTGACGTGCTTAAAAGCAGAGCAACTTCCTTAATTATTACCGTTGATAACGGTATAAGTGCAATTGAAGAAATTAAACATGCAAAAGAAATAGGTATTGATGTAGTTGTGACCGACCATCACCGTGTAGGTGATGAATTGCCCGATGCGGTAGCGGTTGTTGACCCTCACCGCGAGGATTCTTTTTGTGAATTCAGCGATTGGGCAGGCGTAGGTGTAGCCTTTAAGCTTGTTTGTGCTCTTGAAAACGGTGAAGATTACGATGTTTTAGAAAAATACGGCGATTTAGTAACTGTTGGTACAATTGCGGATATAGTTTCTTTAAAGGGTGAAAACAGAATAATCGTAAGAAGCGGTATTGCTATTATTAATGCTTCTTTTCAGGATGGCACATTAAGAAAAGGTCTTGCTTCACTTTTTGAAATCAGCGGTAATAACGGTGTAATTGATTCTGCAAGCGTTGCTTACAGAATTGCTCCCCGTATTAATGCTGCGGGAAGAATGGGTTCTGCTGAAAGAGCGGTAAAGCTTCTTTTAACTGACAGTCCCCAAGAAGCAAAGGAGCTTTCCGAAGAAATTTCTCAGGCGAATGCTCAAAGGCAGGTAACAGAAACTGAAATTTCCGAAGCTGCTATTGAGTTTATAGAAAGTCGTCCGGATATAAAATATAGCAGAGTTATTGTTGTAGAGGGCGAAGATTGGCATCAGGGCGTTATAGGTATAGTTGCTTCAAGGCTTACTGAAAGATACGGAAAGCCATGTATAGTGATTTCTAAAAACGGTGATATTGCAAAGGGTAGCGGTAGAAGTATTGAAGGCTTTTGTCTTTACGATGCTCTTGCTTATTGCTCCGATATTCTTGTGCAATACGGCGGTCACGTGCTTGCGGCAGGCTTAACTGTTGAAAGTAACAAAATTGATTTATTCAGAGAAAAAATCAATGAATTTGCCCTCAAGGGTGACGCTGCGGTGCCTGTGTTAAATATAGATTGCAAAATTAATCCTGTTTCAATTAACACAGACCTTTTGAATTCCATAAATATTCTTGAGCCCTTCGGTGCGGAAAATCCCCAACCTTTATTCGGGCTTTATAATATGGAGCTTACGGGGATTCAGCCTGTTGGTGCAGGTAAGCATTTGCGACTTAATTTGCGAAGGAAAAACACAAGTATTGCAGTAATAATGTTTTCCGTAACTCAAGAAGAGTTTCCATATACTTTAGGTGATATTGTTGACGTTGCTGTAAAGCTTGGAGTTAATGAATATCAAGGAAAAACACAGGTTAGCATTCAGGCAAAGGCTATAAAATTATCAAAAATCAATGATACCGAGGTTTGCGAATCTATGCGAGCATACGAGGATTTTTGCCTTAATGCACCGCTTTCAACCGAAAGCAAAGAGAGTCTTTTTGTTGACAGAGATTTCTGCGGTAACGTTTACAGATTTGTAAAATCAAATAACGGTTGGAATTATGCAACCGAAATTCTTTGCTACCGATTAGGCTTACCATCGCAAAAAACGGGTGCCTGTCAGATTGCACTTGATGTTTTCTGCGAATTGGGAATACTTATTTACAATGAGGGTAAATATATTATTCCTAAAGAAAGTGTTAAATCTGCTCTTGAAAATTCTGAGATTTTTAAAAGAGCGGCTGAATAATATATCAGTAAATCAATTAAAATTAGTTTGTATAAAAGGGGGTGACTTGAATGGATGAAAATATGTCAGTAGAGCTTATGTATGACGAATTACGTGAACAGGCGGCAGAGCTTTTTGACACTAAAGAGGTTGAAATTATAGATAAAGCATTTCAGCTTGCTAAACGTCAGCACAATGGCCAGAAGCGTTCATCAGGTGAGCCGTACATCATCCATCCTGTCGCCGTTGCAAAGATAGTGCTTGATTACGGAATGGATTACCAATCCGTAGCGGCAGCTATGTTGCACGATACTGTAGAGGATACCGATATTACTCTTGAAGAGGTAACGAGAGAATTCGGCTCAGATATTGCTCATCTTGTTGACGGTCTTACAAAATTAGGTAAAGTTCCCCTTGATATAAAGGATAAAGAGGAGCAACAGGCAGAAAACGTAAGAAAAATGCTTCTTGCGATGTCTGAGGATATAAGAGTTATTATTATAAAGCTTGCCGACAGGCTTCATAATATAAGAACTTTAAATTTTGTTTCGCCTCAGAAAAGACGCGACAAGGCTTTAGAAACCTTGGAGATATATGCTCCTATTGCTCACCGTTTAGGTATCAGAGCAATTAAAGAGGAGCTTGAGGATAAAGCTATAAGCTACCTTGACCCTATAGCCTATAAAGAAATTGAAGATGCTCTTGCAAGTCAGGGCAAATCTCATAAAGAATTTCTTGAAACAATAAAGAAGCAAATAAGCGAAAGAGTTAAAGAGGTTGTGCCTGATGCAAAGCTTGAGGGCAGAATTAAAAGTGTTCACGGTATATACAGAAAGATGTATATCCAGAACAGAAACTTTGACGAAATATATGATATCTATGCCGTAAGAATAATTGTAAACAGTACCATTGAATGTTACGACTGTTTAGGTATTATTCACGATATGTTTACCCCTATTCCCGGTAGATTTAAGGACTATATTTCTACTCCTAAGCCTAATATGTATCAGTCCCTTCATACAACGGTTATCGGTAAGGCGGGTATACCTTTCGAGGTGCAGATAAGAACGTGGGATATGCATAAAACTGCCGAATTCGGTATTGCTGCCCATTGGAAATATAAATTAGGTCTTAACGGTACTCAGAAATTTGAAGAGCGTCTTGCGTGGATCAGACAGCTTCTTGAAACTCAGAAAGAGGCTGACGACGTTAAGGATATCGTTACAACAATTAAAAGCGACCTTGTACCCGAAGAGGTTTTCGTGTTCACTCCAAAGGGTGACGTTATAGATTTACCTATGGGTGCAACTGTTATCGACTTTGCTTATGCTATTCACTCTGCAGTTGGTACAAAAATGGTAGGTGCAAAGGTAGGGGGAAGAATAGTTCCTCTTGATTATAAGGTGCAGACGGGTGAAATCGTTGAGGTTCTCACCTCATCTCAACCCGGTAAAGGTCCCTCAAGGGATTGGCTCAATATTGTAAAAACAAGCGGAGCAAAAACAAAAATACGTGCTTGGTTTAAAAAAGAGCGTCGTGACGAAAACATTGTTGAGGGTAGAGCCGAGCTTGAAAGAGAAATAAAACGCAATAAAATACGTTTTACAGATGAAGAGTATGAAAATATTATTATAACTCTTGCTGAAAGGCAGCATTGTGCAACGGTAGATGATTTCTATGCAGCTTTAGGCTATGGCGGAATACCCATTTCAAGAGTTATGCCCTTTATAAGAGACGAGTATCACCGTCTTATGACCGCCCGTCAGCCTGAAAAGATTAAAATAACAGAAACAAGCAGGGCTACTAAGCATTCCGTAGGCGAGGGTGTTTCAGTTGACGGTATAGACAACTGCCTTATTAAGCTTTCCCGTTGCTGTGCACCTATTCCCGGTGACGAAATTATCGGTTTTATTACCCGAGGTCACGGTGTTTCTATTCATAAGAGAGATTGCACTAACGTTCCTGCGGATATTGTAAATTGTGAAGAGCCTGACAGATGGATAAGTGCAAGATGGCTTTCTTCAAACAACATTAAAGAATTCAAAGCAAGCCTTTCTCTTGAATGTGAAAGCCGAGTTGCTCTTATGGCGGATATTGCAACTGTACTTGCAGATATGAGAGTTATGATTAACGCTGTTAACGCCCGTCAGGATAAAAACGGTAAGGATTACGTGTATCTTACAATTACCGTAAAGAGCACCGATTTTCTTAACATTGTTATATCTAAGCTTAAAACTATAAAAGGTGTTCATAACGTATCCAGGAGTGGTAACGCATGAAAGCAGTAATTCAAAGAGTAATTGAAAGCTCCGTATCTGTTGACGGAGAAATAGTAGGTAAATCCCAAAAGGGATATATGATTCTTTTAGGCGTTGTAAAGGGGGATACTGAAAAAGAGGCTCAGCTTCTTGCCGCAAAAACCGCATCACTCAGAGTTTTTGAGGATGAAAACGGCAAAATGAACAAGTCGATTATTGATATTGACGGTGATGCACTCGTGATTTCTCAGTTTACCCTTTGTGCCGATTGTAAAAAAGGAAACAGACCGTCCTTTACTAATAGTGAAGAGCCTGAAAACGCAAAAAGATTATACGAGCTTTTTTGCAATGAGCTTAAAAATAACGGTGTAAAAAACGTTGAAACGGGCATATTTGCTGCAGATATGAAGGTTTCTCTTATAAACGACGGTCCCGTTACTATTTGCTTTGACACTGATATCTGGCGAAAAAACTAAAAGGATAACAAGAAAAAATGTATATAAAATGTGTTCCCGCAGGTGCAATAAGTGCAAATTGCTTTGTAATCTGCGATAAAAAAACAAAGGTAGGGGCTATAATAGACCCCGGTGCATATGATTTTAACGTAAAAAAAGCAATAGCAGATGCAGGCATTGAAGAATTAAAATATATTCTTTGCACTCACGGTCACTTTGACCATATTGCAGGTATTGCTGATTTAAAAGAGGACTACCCTGAAGCAAAGATTTGTATCGGCAAAGAAGATGCGCCAATGCTTTCCGACGGTAATCTTAATATGGCTTATTATTTCGGTATGCCCTTTTCACCCTGCTATGCAGACGTTGAGCTATCAGACGGTGATGTGATAAAGCTTTCTGATATTGAAATAACCGTTGCTTGTGCACCGGGTC
Organism: Clostridia bacterium; assembly: GCA_017937865.1. Classification (GTDB taxonomy): domain Bacteria; phylum Bacillota; class Clostridia; order Oscillospirales; family Acutalibacteraceae; genus DTU089. The sequence continues at coordinate 12,787 of JAGBCU010000008.1, forward strand.
ATTCTCCGGGCGGAGTGCTTTTCGTTTTAAAAAATGAAAAAGTAATTTTCAGCGGTGACACTCTTTTCTCAGGTAGTATAGGTAGAACCGACCTTTATGGCGGTAATTATTCTGTATTAATGAAAACCCTTAAAGAGCTTAAGAAATATCCCGAGGATTTTTTGGTGTATACGGGTCACGGTGAAAGCACAACAATAGGTAGAGAATTAAAAAATAATATATATTTAGTATGAATTTATATTGTATAAACCACACCTACAGATATGAAGCCGAGAAGCTTTTAAGGCTGTTCTTTCCTTTGGCGAAATTCAATGAGTTGTATGAATTTACAGGTGATGAGGGTGATTATCTTCTCACAAAAACAGAGGGTGAAGAATTACTTAAGCTTACGGCGGTGCTTTCTCTTAACGGTAAAACAGAAACTAAAGAGAAAGAAATAGAAAAGCATTTATGCGAGGATGAAGAAAGAGAGCTTCTTTTACTCGCCTACGAGCTTCTTTGCAAAATGTGTTCGTTTACGCCTAAATGGGGGATTCTTACCGGTGTAAGACCCTCAAAGCTTTTGATGAATAAAATGCTTACCTGCGATGAAAAAGAGGCTTACGGTTGGTTTCGCGATACCTTTAAGGTCTCGGAAGAAAAAGCAAAGCTTGCTTTATCCGTTGCAAAAACAGAGCTTACAATAATTGAAAAAGCAGGGGATAATACCTTTAGCTTATATATAAGCATACCGTTTTGCCCGTCAAGATGTAGTTATTGCTCATTTGTTTCTCATTCTATTGATTCTCAAAAGGCAAAAGAGCTTGTCCCCGATTATGTAAATAAGCTTTTAGAGGAATTGGAGTTTACAGCTAAAAAAGCAAAAGAAAACAACCTTACTCTTACAAGCGTTTATTGGGGCGGTGGCACACCAACAACCCTTGATGAGAATGATTTAGACAGAGTTCTTACTAAAATAGAAGAATGCTTTGACCTTTCTACCTGCGTTGAATATACCGTTGAAGCAGGGCGACCCGATACGGTTACAAAAGAAAAGCTTCAGGTATTAAAAAATCATAACGTCGGAAGAATAAGCATTAATCCTCAAACCTTTTCCGACAGCGTATTAAAGGAAATAGGAAGAAGGCATTCAGCTTCGCTTACTGAAGAAAAATATCTTCTCGCAAGGGAGATAGGCTTTGAGAGTATAAATATGGACCTTATTGCAGGTCTTCCTACTGATACTCTTGAGGGCTTTAAAAACAGCATCAATAAGGCGGTGAGCCTTAACCCTGATAATATTACGGTACATACACTTGCTTTAAAGACGTCGTCATTTATAGTAACTGAAAATGAAAGCGATTCTGTTACCGACGAAAGCATAAATCAAATGCTTTCCTATGCTCAAAAGGTTTTAACTGAAAACGGCTATCACCCGTATTATATGTATCGCCAGAGTAAATCCTTAGGAAATCTTGAAAACGTTGGTTGGTGCAAGGAGGGTAAAGAATGCGTTTACAACATTTTAATGATGGAAGAATGTCAAAGCATTTTTTCCGTCGGTGCAGGTGCGGTAACAAAATTAAGAAAAAATGACGGTAGCGTTATTGAAAGAATATTTAATTTTAAATATCCCTTTGAATATATTTCGCGTTTTGATTTGTTGCTCGACAAAAAAATGCGTATGAGCTCGTTCTTTACGGAATAAAATAATATGTAAATACTTATTTTTTATTTTTAGGTGGTGAAGTAATGGCAAATATAAATAATACTCTCGAATACATCGTAAAAAAAGCAGAAGCTCCCGAAAGCTTTTGTAAGGAATGTGAAAGAAAGTACAATAAAAAAATACAGAAAATCGCAAAGGATATAGCCGATAATCAAGCGATGACTATAGTAATGCTTGCAGGGCCAAGCTCAGCGGGCAAAACCACAACTGCAAAAAAATTAAGAGAAGCTCTTGCAGATTTAAATATAGTTTGCCATACTATTTCTCTTGATGATTTTTATCTTAACAATTGCGATTCGCCAAGATTTCCCGATGGCACACCCGATTATGAAACCGTTGACGCTCTTGATATTGCTTGCTTTGAAAAAACAATGAATAAGCTTCTTACCGAGGGCGAGGCTCAGCTTCCCGAGTTTGATTTTTTAACGGGTGCAAGAAAGCCTCGATATAATCATCTTAAAATAACGCCTAGCGATGTTATAATCGTTGAAGGGCTTCACGCTCTTAATCCCGTAATTACAAAGCATATACCATCTGAAAGAATATTAAAGATTTATATAAACGTTTCGTCCCGTATTTATGACAAAAATAAAAATATCATTCTTAATAAACGTAATATGAGGTTTATAAGAAGGATGGTAAGAGATTATAAATTCAGAGGTAATTCTGTTGAGGAAACCTTTAAAATGTGGATTACCGTCCGTTACGGAGAGGATGCATATCTTTTCCCGTTTAAAGATAATGCAGATATAAAAATAAACACAATCCACCTTTACGAAACCTGTATTCTTAAAAATACCGCAATAGAGCTTTTATCTGAGGTGAGTAAGGAATCAGAGTTTTATAAAGAATCACAAAGGCTTATAAGAAATCTTGAAAGATTTCCGTCTATAAACTCATCGGTCGTTCCCGAAGATTCGCTTTTAAGGGAATTTATCGGAAAGGAGCACAATAATGGCTGATAAATCAACTAAAAAACAGAATATTTTAGGCGGTGCAATGGTGCTTGTAATTGCAACCGCTCTTGTAAAGGTAATAGGCGCGGTTTACAAAATACCCTTAACGAGTATTATCGGCTCGTTGGGTAGAGGTTATTTTGCATCGGCTTATAACATTTACACACCTATTTATGCTATTTCAATGGCGGGGCTTCCCGTTGCCGTTTCAACAATTGTTTCAAGAAATACGGCTCTTGGTAAATACCGTGACGTAAAGCAAGTGCTTAAAATCACTTTTCCGTTGTTTTTAGCTTTAGGTCTTGTTGGTACGGGTGCTTTATTCCTTGCGGCAAAGCCTTACGTTGATTCCGTAGGCTCACCCCTTGCGATTTACAGCGTTTATGCAATAGCTCCGTCAATTCTTTTCTGTTGCATAATGAGTACTTACAGAGGATATTACGAGGGTCTTAGCAATATGTATCCTACGGCGATATCTCAGGTTATCGAGTCTTTAGGTAAGCTGATTTTCGGTTTGGTGCTTTCTTACGGTGTTATAGCCTATGCCGAAAAAGAAATTGCCCTTACAGGTCAGGTTTTCGGTCAGGTGATTGAAAGTGACGGGGATAAAGCAATTGTTTACGCTCTTTCCGCCGCAGCCGCCATTTTAGGCGTTACTTTAGGTACTGTTTTCGGTGCTATATACACAATTTTAAGACATAAGCTTAAAAAAGACGGAATTACAAAAGAACAGCTTGTTAATTCACCCTTAGCATCACCAAAGAAGACTACAATCAAAGAAATTGTAGCAATAGCAGTGCCTACCGCTATCAGCTCACTTGTTCTTAATATTACAAACTTTATTGATACTTGGATGATTCAAAGCCGTCTTGAAAGTGTTGTGCTTGAAAATTACGATACCATTATGGGTATTTACGGAGATTCAATAAACGCAGCAAATATTGCAAGAGAAAATATTCATACCTTCCTTTACGGTGCTTATGATACAACTCTTGATTTCAGAAATCTTGTGCCTACAATTATGATGACCTTAGGCGTAAGTGCTATTCCTATAATTTCCGCGGCAGTAGCAAAGAAGGATTATAAAACAGTTAACAGCTCTGTTAATACTGTTTTCAGAATGACAATGCTTATTGCTCTTCCTGCGGGTGTAGGCTTCTTCGCACTCTCTGAGCCTATTTTAGGGCTTATGTACAGAGGCACGGAAAATGAGCCCGGTATCGCAATTTCTGCCCCTGTTTTAGCACTTTACGGTCTTATGATGGCAATACTTACTCTTTCCTCGCCACTTACTAATATGCTTCAGGCAATCGGCAGGGCAGACGTTCCCGCAAAGGCTCTTGCTTTAGGCTGTGTGTTTAAAATAGGTCTTAACTATATTCTTATAGGTATCCCCGAAATCAATATTAAGGGTGCGGTTTTCGGCACGGCATTCTTCTATCTTCTTTGCATTGTTTATAACTATAGCGTGTTGAAAAAAGAAACATCGGTGCGTATAGAAATAAAAACCGTTTTAATTAAACCGTTAATTGCGGCGGTGCTTTGCGGCGGTGCGGCTTACGGCTCATATACTCTTTTATGCGGTATTCTTACGTTTGGTGACCCCTCAAGCCGTCTTAACGGTCAGTCGCTTTCCTGCCTTATTTCTGTAGGCATTGCAGGTATTGTATACCTTATTTGCATACTTTTTACAAAAACTTTGGTAAAAGATGACATTTTAATGCTTCCAAAGGGCGAAAAATTAGCAAAAATACTTGAAAAATATAAACTTATAGGGTAAAATATATAGACAGAGGATGTAAATAAATGGCAAGTAATTTTAAGTTTAAAGATAAGTACGATTTTAACGACCTTGTTGATATTGTGAGAATTCTTCGTGAGCCGGGCGGTTGTCCTTGGGATATGGAGCAAACCCACAAATCTATAAGAGAAAATTTTCTTGAAGAAACCTATGAGGTTATTGAAGCCATTGATACCGATAACAAAGAATTGATGCAAGAGGAGCTTGGCGACGTTCTTTTACAGGTTATCCTTCATTCCGATATGGCAAGAACAGACGGTTGGTTTAATATAAACGATGTTGCTGACGGTATCTGTCAGAAGCTTATAATCCGCCACCCTCACGTTTTTGGTGACGTAAGCGTAGCCTCTACAGACGATGTTCTTAAAAATTGGGATACTATAAAACGACAAACAAAAAAGCAGTCTAATCAAAGCGAAGCTATGGCGGCAATCCCTGTAGTTTACCCCGCTCTTATGAAAGCCCAGAAGGTACAGGAAAAGGCAAAAAAGGCGGGCTTCGATTGGCGGGAGGCTGACGGTGCTTTCGATAAAATCGCTGAAGAATCAAAAGAACTTAAAAAAGCTCTTGAAGCAGGTGTTCAGGCTGATATTGAGGATGAATTAGGCGACCTTTTGTTTTCCGTTGTTAACACAGCCCGTTTTTGTAATTGCGAAGCGGAAACTGCTCTCGATAAAGCAACTAAAAAGTTTATGAAGAGATTTACAATAACTGAAGCTCTTGCAAACGAAAAGGGTATTGATATGAAAACCGCTTCAATTGAAGCTCTTGACGAGCTTTGGGACGAAGCGAAGAAAAAGTCCATTTAAAGTCACTTGTGACTTGGAAAATAAAAAACAAAAAATAATTTTTTTGGAGGAAATTAAAATGAACAAGACAGATCTTGTAAATGCAGTTGCAGCTGCAGGTTTCACAAAAAAGGATGCTGACAAAGCAGTAGCAGCAGTTTTCGGTGCTATTGAAGGCGCTCTTGCAAAGGGTGACAAGGTTCAGCTTATTGGCTTCGGTACATTCGAAGTTCGTGAAAGAGCAGCTAAAGAAGGCCGCAACCCCAAGACAGGCGAAACAATCAAAATCGCTGCTTCTAAGGTTCCCGCTTTCAAAGCAGGCGCAGCTCTTAAGAACGCTGTTAAATAATTTTAATAATTATATAAAAACTCCCAAGTCGAAAGACTTGGGAGTTTTTATATTTATTTGAAAAATTAGTTGCCACCTACAATATTATTTACCCACACTCTTTTCTTAACAAGAGTTAAGCCTATGATAACCTTCATAATATCAATACATTGAACAAGGAAGAAGGTTGTGTGTATCGGTAAATCGAAAATATAGTAGAACGAAAATGCAAATGGTACGCTTACGAACATAATAAATACGCTGTCCATAAGGAAGGTGACTAACGTTTTTCCGCCACTTCTTATCGTGAAATACGCTGAATTTGCGAAGGAATGGACGGGTATGAAAAGCGCACAGGTTCTTATGAAATAGCCTGCAAGAGCTTTTGTTTCTTCTGATGTGTTATAAAGATTTGGTATTTTGTTACCTATAATGAAAACAAAAACACCTATAACCACACTGCAGAAGGCTGAAAAGGCAATAAGCTTTCTATCTGTATCAATTGCCTCTTCAAATTTGTTTGCACCTAAAAGCTTACCGATTATAATACCGATACTTCCGCCGAAAGCAATAAAAGCAATATTTGCAAGATTCATTACGGTTGAAGAAATGCTTGTACCTGCTACAACGGAAATACCGTAAAGGCTGTAAGCCATATTTAAAAGAGACATTCCCATCGACCAGAAAAATTCGTTAAACAAAAGGGGCATACCCTTTACAGTGATAACGTTAAAAATATTTTTAGGAATATAAAAGCTTCTGAAAGCACCCTTTAAATAAGTGAAACGCTTTTTGTGAGTTAAGGTGTAAACAATTAAAACGAAGCATTCAACGTATCTTGAAATAACGGTTGCTATCGCTGCTCCTACAACGCCTAAGGCAGGAGCACCTAATTTACCGAATATAAGCACCCAGTTAAAGCAACAGTTTACAGCAACGGCAATAAAGCCTGCTACCATAGGAGCAACGGTTTCGCCCGTTTCTCTTAAGGTGCTTGAAAAAATCTGAGCAACGCAGAAGGGGAGAAGACCCCAAAGCATAGCTTTAAGGTAGCTTTGAGCATCGCTTAAGGTTAAAGCTATGTCACCTGCACCGTCGCTTTCGTGAAGATAGAGGCTTATAAGCCTTTCGTCAAGGGTGTTAAAAATCACCGTTCCTGCAAGGAAAATCAACAGGGTGATTCCAAGCTTGTATCTTATTGTGTAGCGGATACCGTCGTCATCTTTTTTGCCGTAAAACTGTGAGGTGAAAATACCTGCACCGCTTAATGCACCGAAAACAGCAAGATTAAAAATGAAAAGCAGCTGGTTAACTATAGATACGCCCGACATCTGCTCAGTGCCTAAGGCACCGACCATAAGGTTATCTAAAAGGCTTACAAAGTTCGTAATTAGGTTTTGCAGCATTATAGGTAACGTTACTTTTATAGCCATTTTGTAAAATGCTTTATCACCTATAAATTTTTTGAGAAAAGTCATATTATTTTATTAAATCGTGCTCCTTGATAAAGTTAATTGTTTCGTCAACAGTTGTAAAGGCAAGACCTACAACTGTATCAGCACCGCCGTAATAAATTGCGATTCTGCCTGTTTCACTGTCAGCAAGAGCAGCACAGGGGAAGCAAACGTTAGGCACGTCACCAACAAACTCGTATATTTCACGGGGAGAAAGAAGGTAACAGTCTGCTCTGTGGAGAACCTTCCAGGGCTCATCCCTATCAACAATCATAGCACCCATACTGTAGGTGAAGCCGTTACAGCTTGTAAGAACGCCGTGATAGAAGCAAAGCCAACCCTCGTCAGTTTCGATAGGTGTAGGGCCTGCACCGACCTTTGTTGATTCCCAAACCATTTCAGGCTTGATAACAAAGCGATGCTTACCCCAATAGGTAAGGTCGGGGCTATGGCTTAAGAAAATATCACCGTAGGGAGTGTGACCCTTGTCGCAAGGACGGGAGAAAAGCATATATTCACCGTTAACTTTTCTGGGGAAAAGCACACCGTTTCTTGATACGGGAAGAACTGCATTTTCTTTGCGGTCCCAGGTTTCGAAATCCTCTGTTACTGCAATCCCGATAGAGGTGCCTCTTTCAGTATGTACAACCCAGGAAAGATAATACTTACCGTCTATTTCGCAAAGACGGGGGTCATAACCGTGAAAGATTTTTTCATCGTTTAATTTCCAATGAATACCGTCATCGCTGAAGCCCGTAACAAGATACTGCTCTCTTGTTATATGGTCCATACGGAAAACGCCTGCAAATCCGTCCTTGTAAGGAACAACCGCAGAGTTAAAAATACTGTTTGCTTCTTTTACAAAAGAACGGTCAATGATGGGGTTTTCTGTGTATCTCCAAACGGGGTCTGTGCAGTTAGCAGGCTTATCCTGCCAAGGAATGTTTTTTACAGTTGAATTGAGAATTTTAGCCATAATAATACCTCATCCGTCAAAATAATTTAATGTTTCTATAATAAGCGAGCCTACGTCGGCTACGCTTTTTTTGTTGATATCTGAAAGCTTTTCTCCGTTAGCTAAAAAGCATTTAGAGGTGTATTCTTTAGATGTACCTAAAGAACAAGCAGGGAAATGATTTTTAGAAAATGGCGTAAACGCCCCTGAACCTAAAAGATGACTTTCGGGTTTTATTTTTAAGCCTAAATTAGTGCCTGCTTCGCGAATTGTGTTAGCAATATATTCGCTACCTGTCGTACCTGAACCGTCACGAAAGAATACTGATAGCTTTTTAGAGCTTGTAATTTCTTCGATAGGGATAAATATAGTGGGAACGTCCCGATATAACCTTTTATATTTGTTTGCAAAAGCGTATGCCCCTGCTCTTGAGGAATAATCGCTACCTGTAATAAGGCAACAAATTTCAGTTCTGTCAAATCTGAAAGAGTTTTCTTGAAATTGCTTAAAAACAGCTAAAATAGTAGCAGAGGGAATAATGCTTGTACTGATACCCGATGCAACACGCTTACTGTTGATATGAAAAACAGAAACAACGTAAAAGGGAACAAATATAAAGCATATTCCGCTCAAAGCCTTGAAAAACGGTGTACCCTCTGGTGCACCTGAAAATAAAAATAAAAGAGCTGATATGAAAAGACAGGTGTTTCCGATTATTGAAGCGAGGCTTAAAATATACTGTGCTCTGTTTCCGAATTTATATGCTCTTAAGCATTGGGGTGAATCTGAACGGGAAACAAGAACCACACGTGATTGAGTTTCGCTTCGACTGTATCTTATACCTAAAAGATTAGAGCTTGTTTTTGACGGTGTAATAAAATCAAGCTTCTTGCCGTCGAAAATAAATTTGTAGCAAAAAACACAGAATATAATTAATGAGGAAAAAAGCACTATTGAAGCGGGGATTACATTTCCGTGATTTACCGAATAAGAAAACACAAAAACGCATACAACTAAAAGCATGCACAACAGCTTTTCTGCTATTGTGCCTGCTCCGGGATGTGTTTTAAAGGTTTCCTGCTTTGTTTCATCGCAGTACCTTTTAAGTTCATTTAATAATAAATGTTGAGCCTGCTTTTCACCTACAGAGCCTGCCCGTCTTTCTCTTGTGGTTTTAACGATAAGCTCTGCGGTGTCAAGGGTGTATTCTACGTTTTCCGGCTCTAACTTCGGGATAGCGGTCATAAGAAATCACCAAAGCTTCAGTTTAATATTTTCTTAAAGGTTTCGTAAGCCTTTTCCCATTCGGAATTGTTTTCAGGCTCGTAAAGCTTAAGGTTTTCACCGTCAGCAATAATTTTTCTTGCCTCTTTGATATCCTTTATTGCTCCTATTGACATAAGCTGAACGGCAATATTACCGAGAGCAGTTGCTTCAATAGGACCGCCGTAAACGTTTACGTTACAGCTTTGGGCAGTCATTTTAAGAAGGAGCTTATCCTTTGTGCCGCCACCCATAACGTGAATTCTGTCATAGTCCTTGCCTGTACATTCTTTAATACCGTCAAATGTATAGCGGTATTTAAGCGCAAGGCTTTCGTAGATACAGCGCATAATTTCGCCTACGGTTTCCGGCACGTACTGACCTGTTTTTTTACAGTAATCCTTAACTCTTTGAGGAAGATTACCCATAGGTGCAAATTCGGGAGCATCAGGGTCTATAAAGCATTTAAAGGGCTCGCATTCAAGAGCTAATTTTTCAAGCTCTGCGTATGAATATTCTTTGCCCTCGCGAATCCACTGACGACGGCTTTCCTGAATAAGCCATAAGCCGCATATATTTTTTAAGAATGCAGTTGTATAGTCATATCCGCCTTCGTTTGTAACATTTAATTTCTTAGATGCCTCATTTATAATAGGCTCTTTTACTTCTGTGCCGAAAAGGGACCAGGTGCCACAGCTGATGAATGCAAAATCGTCATATTCGCAGGGGGCAGCAGTGATAGCACTTTGAGTATCGTGGGCAGCAACGCTGATGATATCAGCCTTGTTAACGCCTAATTCCTCGCAGATATCGTCGCTTAATTTGCCTATAACAGCACCTGTAGGGGCAATAGGTGTAAGAATATCCTTCTTAATGCCGAATCTGTCAAGAATATCCTTTGACCAGTCTTTTGTTTTAAGGTCTACCATCTGTGAGGTTGTTGCAATTGAATATTCGGTTGATTTTACGCCTGAAAGCATATAGTTAAGAAGGTCGGGCATAAAGAGAAGTGTATCCGCCTCATCAAGTATGTAAGGACGGTTTTCCTTGAGAGAAAGAAGCTGGAAAATTGTATTGAAATCCATAAACTGAATTCCCGTAATATCATACATTTCTTCCTTGCTCATATATTTCTGAGCAGCCTCAACCATGCCGTCGTTACGGGCATCACGATAATGAACGGGGTTTTCTATCAGAGTGCCGTCTTTACGGAGAAGACCGAAATCAACGCCCCATGTATCAATACCGATTGAGTCAAAACCGCCATCCTCTTTTGCTTTAAGGATACCCTGCTTTATTTCGTAGAAAAGACGCTGAACGTCCCAATAAACAGTTCCGTTGATTTTAACGGGGTCGTTACTGAAGCGGTGTACCTCGCGAAGCTCAATCTTTTCGCCGTCGAAAACACCGACGATTGCTCTACCGCTTGATGCACCAAAATCGAATGCAAGAACTCTTTTTATCATATTTTTCACCCTTTAACCTGATGATGTAATTGATTTTTATTTCAAGAAGCAGTTGATAATTATTTCTTCTGCTTCCTCTTCGGATTTGCCGAGAGTCTGAAGCTTTAAAAGCTGGTCGTTATTAATTCTGCCGATAGCGGCTTCGTGAATAATATTTGCTTCGCAATGGTTTGCGGCAATTTCGGGGATAGAACGGATATGAGCATCGTCCATAATAATAGAGTCGCACTGGACGTGAGCTTTACAACGTGCATTACCAATTGCTCTGGGGTAGAAAACTTGTTCTGACTTGTCTTTAGCAACAGAACGGGAAATAATCTGTGAGGATGCATCCTCGCCGTTTAACTCAATTATCATATTTGAGTGGGCAATCTGTTTACCGTGAGTCATAAGCTTTTCGAGAACAACAAGCCTTGCACCGCTTTGAAGCTTTGCAACGGTATCTCTTTTTGTAGAGTCAACACCGCGAATCTGAACGGTTTCCATTTCGCAGAAGGAATTTTCATCCATATAAACCTCAGTAGTAGGGTTAAGAATTCTTTCGCCTGTGCCTTCGCCCTCGCCGTAGTGCTTTTCAACGTATTTTAAGCGGGCATTTTTTCCTATATGGAAGCGGTGAATACCGTCGTGTTCGCTTTTCTTGTCACCGCTATTGTGAATTCCGCAGCCTGCGACAATAAGCACATCAGCATCCTCGCCAATATAAAAATCGTTATAAACTAAATCCTCAACACCTGTTTTTGTAATGATTACAGGCATATGAACGCTTTCATTTTTTGTTCCGGGCTTTACGGTGATATCAATGCCGGGCTTGTCTTTTTTAGGCTCAATGATTATATTTTCGCTTGAACGCCTTTCGACACTTTCACCGTCTTTTCTTAAGCTGAATGCACCTTGAGGTATTTCGTGCAAATCAGCAATTTCTTTAAGCATATTAAGTTCGGTATTATTCATATATATATCCTCGTAGTTTCTATTTATCTGAAGGAGCAGGCGTTGTCAAACTGTGACATAAGCTCCGGAAAAATTTCGTCACAGGGACCTTTTTTCTTAACTGTACCGTTAGCGATAATTGCAATTTCATCAGCAATTTTCATAATTCTTTCCTGATGGGAGATGATAACCATACTCTCATTTCGGATTTTTGAAATACCCTTGAAGCTTTCAACGAGCATATTAAAGCTCCACAAGTCAATACCTGCTTCGGGCTCATCGTAAATTGCAAGCTGTAAATCACGAGCCATAAGAGTTGCGATTTCGATTCGTTTGATTTCACCGCCTGAAAGAGATGAGTCAACCTCACGGTTAAGATAATCCTTAGAGCAAAGACCTACGCTTGTAAGGTAAGTACAGCATTGATCCTCAGGAAGATTGCTTCCGTGAGCAAGGCTTAAAAGATCGCGAACTGAAAGACCTTTAAAACGGGGCGGGTGCTGAAAAGCGTAGCCGATACCAAGCTTTGCTCTTTCGGTTATTGAAAGGTCGGTAATATCCTGACCGTTCCAGAAAATCTTTCCTCCCGTAGGCTTTTCAATACCCATTATTATTTTAGCCAAGGTTGATTTACCGCCCCCGTTAGGACCGGTAATTACAAGGAATTTGCCGTCGTCAAGAGTGAAGGAAACGTCAGTGAGAATTTCCTTTTCTCCCTTATCGTCGGACACGTTAAATGAAATGTTTTTTAATTCGAGCATATTTTTCACCGTGTTAAAGTTTATTGGTTTTAAGCACCTTTAGTGCCATATTTTTTCAATTATAGATTATATATAATTTTATTAGTATATTCAAGTCTTTTTCAAAAATCCTTGTTAATTATAATGTTTTATGATATTATATTATAGGAAAAATTTTTCTTTGATATGTGAGGGCTGTCTATGAGAAGAATCGGCGGAGAATATGAAGCAAGTTTAAGCCGTGAAATGCTTGAAACAATTTTAAAGGAAACTGTTACGGGTATTGCTGTTGTTTCACCTCGTGTTGACGGTATTCAGCTTGATTATACCAATGATGGCTTTTTCTCTCTTTTCGGATATACGAGAGATGAGTATGAGGAGCTTTCCGAAGAAGTAAGAATGACTCTTCTTAATCCGGAGGATTTTATAAACACTATAACAAGAATTAATACAGATTATGCCCCCGGTGAAATACAAAAATTTGAATGCAGAATAAATAAAAAGAGCGGGGAAACAGGCTGGGTGCTTATTTCCACAAGAAAGCCTCACGATGCAAAAAAAGGTGAGCAAACCTTTGTTTGTAACTTAGTTGATATTACTGACACTAAAAAGCTACAAATGCAGCTCCAGAAGGAAAAAGAAAGATATGAAATCGTTGAAGAGGTTTCAGATAATATTATTTTTAACTATGATGTCGTTACTGATACTTTTGAAGCATCTTCTAAATTGTTAAGAGGGTTAGGTACAAACACCAAAATCACTAATGCTATCGAAAACTTTACCTACGGTAACATTCTTGACCATAGAGACGTACCTGCATTTATAGGTGCATTAAGTAGCGCATTATCGGGAAAACGAATAAATGTTTTTGATGCACGTGTTATAAATTCAAGAGGCGACAGTGTCTGGCATAGAATTAAATTTGCAACTGTTTTTGACGAGTCAGGCAATGCAGTAAGATTTATAGGTATGCTTTCAGATATTGATAAAGAGAAAAAAGAGAAAAACCGTCTTATTGCTCAAGCGGAAACAGACCAGCTGACAGGCTTCCTTAACAAGATTTCTACGAGCCTTAAGATAAGCGAAATGATAAGAGAAAATCAAGACGGTAACGGAGTTATGTTTCTTCTTGATCTGGATGATTTCAAAAAGCTTAACGATACCTACGGACACAGAGAGGGCGACCTGTTCTTAAAAGAATTTACAACTAAGCTTGCTTTATCCTTCCGTACTACTGACGTTTTAGGCAGAGTAGGTGGCGAAGAATTTGTCATTTACGTTAACGGTGTTGGCGATAATACTCACTACATAAAAGAAAAAGCAGAGCAGATTGAAAGCATTTGCCACAGTGTTAAATTAGACTGTGCCCCCGACAAAGAATTCTCTTGCAGTATAGGTATAGCTACTTATCCCAATGATGGCGAAACATATACACAGCTTTATGAGAAGGCTGATAAGGCTATGTATAGCGTTAAGAGAAACGGTAAGGACGGCTACGCCTTCAATGAATAAAGAGTTTTAACAGCAATAAATAACTAACTATAAACGGAGATGTTTTTGTGTTTCCTATAATTGAGTACATTAAAGACAAAAAAGTGCTTATCCTTGGCTTCGGCAGAGAGGGTAAATCAACTTATTCGTATATAAGAAAGCATTTACCTGACAAAAAATTGACCATTGGTGACAAAAATAAGCCTGATATTGAGGATGAAAATACAGAGGTTATTTTCGGTGAAAATTATCTTGATTGCTTAGGTGATTTTGATATCGTTTTCAAAAGCCCCGGTATTGCATTTTTAGATGACGTAACCTACCCTGAAACTACTGAAATTACTTGTCAGACGGATATGTTTTTGCGTTTTTGTAAGCCTGTTGTTGTAGGTATTACAGGCTCAAAGGGTAAAACTACTACCTCTACTTTAATTTATGAAATGCTCAAAGCCGGCGGACTTAATACCTGCCTTATCGGTAATATCGGTATTCCCGTTTTTGAAAAGGCGGATGAGGATGAAAGCCTTATTGCTGTTATCGAAATGTCTTCTCATCAGCTTGAGTTTACAACTGCGTCACCTCACGTAGCAGTTTTAGTTAATATTTATGAAGAGCATCTTGACCACTATAAAACAGGCTTTAAGGGCTACGTTGAAGCAAAGCTTAATATAGCAATTCATCAGAAGCAAGACGATTATCTCATATATAATCCCGGTCAGGATTTAACGGGTATTGTTGATTGGGAAAAGGTTATAAAGGGTAACAAAAAACCCGTTACCTTTAAGGATGCAGAAAACGATGCTTTTGTAAACGAATTATGGAAATCAACGGAGCATCTTAAAGGCGAGCATAACAGACAGGATATTGCGTATGCGCTTACCGTTGCAAGAATTTTCGGCGTAAGTGATGAAGCTGTAATGCAGGCAATAAAAACCTTCGGCGGAATTGAGCATAGAATGGAATACGTCGGGGTATACAATGATATTACATGGTACAATGACAGCATTGCCACAATTCCTACCGCGGTTATGGGTGCTGTAAAGGCTATCGGAAACGTTGATACTCTTCTTTTCGGCGGTCTTGACAGAGGCATTGATTATAACGACTTTATTGCTTTTCTCAATACCTGCGATATAAATAATCTTGTAGGTCTTCCTGAAACGGGGCATATGATTATACAAACCCTTAAAAAGTTGGGTTGTAATAAAAATATGCTTTGCGCTGATGATATGGTGCACGCAGTAAAGCTTTGCAGTGAGGTTACCGAGAAAGGTAAAGCTTGTCTTTTTTCACCTGCGGCGGCAAGCTATAATTACTATAAAAACTTTGAAGAAAAGGGCAAGCATTATAAATCACAAGTCCAATTATTGACAAAATGAGGCTTGAGTTATATAATGAAAAATAAGAATTATAATTCTAAAGGAGTTAAGGTTTATGAAAAAAGCATTATCATTGATTTTATCAATCTGTATGTTGTTTTCTTTAGTGACTATCGGTTTTGCCGGTCATAAGGATTCAGCAGCACTTCGTTTTGATGAAAACGGCAACTTGAAAATTATGGTGCTTGCAGACGTTCAGGATAGCTATCCTCTTCATTATGACACTATCCGTTTCATTGAAGAAGCACTTGATTTTTCAAATCCCGACGTAGTTGTTTTCTGTGGTGACAACATTGTTGATGCAGACGAAAGAGCGTTTAAAGAAATGCTTACTCCCCTTGTTGAAAGAGGTGTTCCTTTTACTTTCGTTTTCGGTAACCACGATGAAGAAGCAGGCTTCGACAAGCAGACTCAGCTCGAAATTTATCAGAGCTATCCCGGTTGTCTTGCTTACGATGCAGTTCCCGAGCTTCACGGTTGTGCAACACATAATCTTCCCGTTCTTTCAAGCGACGGTTCAAAGATTGCTTTCAACCTCTGGATGTTTGACTGCGGTGACTATGTATATGATTCATACGGCGAGTGGCTTGGTTACGACTGGGTTCGTGAAGACCAGATTGAATGGTACAATACAACCCGTGAAGAGCTTAAAGCCGAAAACGGTGGCGAGCTTGTTCCCTCAATGGTGTTCCAGCACATCATTCCTCAGGAGCCTTGCGAAAAGATTTTCTATCCCACAGATATGAATTTAGGCGAGTTAACCTTCAACTTCTCAGACGGCACACACCTTACAGTTGTTCCCGATATTACACAGTTAGAAGAGGGCTACGTATTTGAAAAGAGCTGTCCCAGCTATGGCAATGACGGTCAGTGGGATGCTTTAGTTCAGGGCGGTGACGTTCTCGGTATGGTTGTAGGTCACGACCACGTTAACAATTTCATTGTTAATTGCGATGGTGTTGATCTTATTATGGCTCCCGGCGTTACAAATAACTCATATTACAACGAGTTTATGCAGGGTGCAAAGGTTATTGAAATCAATGAAAATAACCCTTGGGAATACACAACATATACTATGACTGCAAATGAGCTTGCTATGCAGGAAGGTTCAGGCCTTGGCGATGAAGCTGACAGAAATCAGTTTGACTACACACTTAACTACTATTTAGAAAAGGTTTTTGCAATCTTCCATAGAATCCTCACTGAATTGTTTGGTGAATTTATTAACGGTGAGCTTTAATTCCTAAACTAATAAATACACAAAAAACTGCGTTGGTACAAAACCAACGCAGTTTTTATCTTTTTATAGATTTTATTTAAGCTTCTGTAATTTCGCCTGCTTTTTTAAGGCAGGTTTTTGCAATTACGGGGCCGACAAGCTCGTATATAAGCGTACCGCAAAGAATAACTGTTCTTATTTCGCTTGCGTGCTCAGGAACAACGCTTGATGCTGCAAGGGAAAGACCTATTGCAACACCTGCTTGAGGTACAAGGGCAGGTCCTAAATATTTTCGAATATTTTTGCCTGCCTTACAAACAATAGCACCCAAGGATGCACCGAACATCTTACCTACAACACGAACGACGATATAAATAACACCTACAAGACCGACCGCAGGTAAAACCGAAAGCTTTAAATCGGCACCTGATGCTACAAAGAACAGCATAAATATTGGCGGTGTAATTCTATCGGACAGCTTCATTATCTGATTTACGTCAGGTGAGAAGTTTGCAACAACAGCACCCATTGCCATACATAGAAGAAGTGAGGAGAAGCCACAAAGCTGAGAAAGACCTAATCCGACGAATATAAATGCAATAATAAGTGAAAGTCGGTTTCCGTCCTTCTTGAAGGCCTTCATAGGCAATAAGAATAAGAAACCTAAAATTGCACCTACAACTAAAGCTCCGCCTATTTCAATAACAGGCTTTAAAACAAGCTCTTTTACTGTCGCGTTACCGCCCGAAAGAGCAGTTGCCGCAGCTATTGAAATCGAATACATAATAAGAGCGGTAGCATCGTCAATAGCAACTACGGAAAGAAGCGTTTCCGTTACGGGACCTTTTGCTTTGTACTGCTTTATTACCATAATGGTAGCGGCAGGGGCGGTTGCGGCGGCTATCGAGCCTAAAACAAGCGAGAAGGTAGTAGAGCATCCTGCAAGCATTAAAGCGACGGTAACAAAAGCTACTGCAAAAAAGCTTTCTAAACACGCGATGATTATAGGAGTAGCACCGACGCGTTTAAAATAAGAAATTTTAAATTCATTACCGATTGAAAAAGCGATAAAGCCTAAGGCTGCATCTGAAATAACGGTTATACCGCTAAGAAATTCTTCAGAAAGCAGACCTAAAATGCTGGGGCCTAAAAGAAGACCTGCAAGAAGATATCCGGTAACGTTAGGGAGCTTGATTTTTTTTACAAGCCTGCCTAAAGCCATGCCCACGAATATCATCAGACCTAAATCTGTGAAGGTATTAAGAGTTATTATATTGGAAAGCATCAGTGATTAAGTCCCTCCAGATAATCGATAGGCAAGGTAAACATAATACCTGTATCGGGGTGGTCAAGGCCACCTGTAACCTCGTTTACAATTTTTGAAATGAGAGCTACGTCTTCATCCTTTGCAACGGTTATAATGGTTTTGTTTTCCTTGTGAGTAGGGTTAAGAAGAGAGCGTAAGGACATAAGGAAAAACATATCCTCATGGTCGTGCTCTACGAGCTCCTGCACCATACCTCGGCTATCAATAATGGTAGCACCTGAAATCTTGTTTTCACCGAATTGTTCAAGCAAATCATCTAAACACTCGGTCTTGTTAAGAATGATAGTAACTAATTTCATACTATTCCTCCCAAATTTATTCACTCGGTATTTTATCACCGAGTTTTATTAATTGCAATAATTATAACAAAAAATCCCAATAAGTTTATACACCTGCAAAAATGCTTGCATTTCTTAAAGATGGGTTTTCTATAAAATCATTAACTGAATAAGCGTGCTTTTCTAAATCGTTGCAGGTTGCCTTTGTTATTGAATTCAGTTTTAAAAGGCTTATTATATCATCGCAAATGTTTTCAATTACGGATATTTTAATTTCTGCATTTTCGGGTGAATTATCTGTTGAAATAAGAAATTCAAGTGAATCTGCAAAGGCTTTTCCGTCAGGTAAATCCCTCAAAGCTCTGAACTGCCATTTGTAATAGGGGAGATAGGCTTTATTTAAAAGGAAAAAGCATTTTACAGCAGAGTTGGAAAACTCAAAAAGAGCAAGCTGTGCAGAGCCCGTTTCACCTCTTTTTAAAATACGAGAATAATTATATTGACCGCTTTGAGCCATTAAAAGAAGATTACCTGCAAGCTTTTTTAAAAATACATCGCGAGGGTATTCCTTTAAGCTGTTACGGATTTTTGAAAATTCACCTGAATTGTCACAGAAAATTTCACCGTTTGTAGCTTCTAACAAAGCAAAATCGGGTAAGGATAGCCATTGCTCAACGGATAAATTGCCGTCGGGTGAGCCCAGCTTTTTTATGTAAAAATCAGATGTTCTGAAAACGCCGTTTCGACTACCTCCGACGGGCTTTACAAGGCTTCTTTTATAGCCCATAAACTCTTGAGGTAATTTAGAATAGGCTCTTTCTAATCTGAAGAAGGTTTTTTCATCAAGAATATCATAGTCGGGGGTAAATATGCAAAAGCCGGGCTCAAAATCATGGTCAAGAGATAAATCGTCATCATAGCCGTAGCAATCCGAACCACTGCCTACAAGACCTATTGCAAGTAGGTGAAAGCAGTCGCTGAATTCACTATCTAACATAGGCTTGCCGTATTCCTCATAAAATTTTCTTGAAAGCTCAAGACCTTTCATAAATTTCCCTTGCCCTTTCCTTTAATTCTGCTTCGTAAAAAAATCTTCCGTAATACCCAAAGGTTGAAGCACATTTTTCGCATACAAAAGCATAGTTGCCGTCGTTTTTTACTTTGCTCTTATCTAATATTTCAGTTGCCTTATCTAAAAGGAAATCTATTTTTTCGCAAGCGTTTTCAAGACCCTCTTTTGCTTCGACGGTGTTAGCCATATTAAGATAAGAAATAGCGGTTTCGGGTTGCTCTTCTTCGTAGCTTTTCAAAACTGAAATTGCTTTTTCGTATAAGGCTATTGCCTCGTCGAAACGCTTTAAGTCTGTAAGTGATAGAGCGAAGTTGTTATATAACCCTGCAAGACGTTTGTCGTTTGGGTGAAGCTTTTCTTCATAAATTCTTTTTGCTTTTTCGAAAAACTGAATGCCCTTTTCAGCTTCTGAAAACGCCTTATAAGCAGTAGCACAGTTTATAAAGGTGGTAGCACCTGAAACACTTTTTGAAAGCTTTAAACTTTCGGTTGCCTCAAGAGCTTTGTTGCAATAAAAATAGCAGTTCTCTTTTTTACCGATTTTTCTGTAAATGCCTATACATTCATTATATAAAGTAAAAAGAGCTTTAAGGTCATTTATGCTTTTAGCTTCAACAATACTGTTTTCTAAAAATTCGCAAGCAAAGGTGTAATCATTTCTGCTTAATATATCATCAAGCTTTTTGATAATTGCTTGAATATTTATTTCGTGGGGGTTGTTATTCATAGCTTAACCTCAATTTAAGAAACGTTTAAATTATATGAGTATTTTATCACTTGATAATATATTTTACAATGGACTTAAAAGTTATTTCTATGGTAATTTTTGATTTTATAAACATAAAATAGTAAAAATGCATAAACAACTATAGAGAAATGCAACTAATATATGGGAAAGCATACAAAATAAAGAAAATTTTGAAAAACCTCTTTACTTTAGCGTGGTAAAGTGGTAGAATAACGACACAAAATACGAAGGCAGTTAATTTGCCTATGGAGGAAAATATTATGAGTAAGAAAATTTTAGCTATCGTAATGAGCCTTGTGCTCGTAGCAGGTATTGTTTGCGTTTTCGCTTCTTGTGGCGGTAACGGCAACGACACACAGACAGAAGCACCTGCAGGTAATGAACAGCAGGATGCATCTTCAAACACAGCATCTGACCTTGCTTACATCAAGGATAAGGGCACAATGATCATCGGTATCACAGAGTATGAGCCTATGAACTACTATGATGAAAACGGTAAGCTTATCGGTTTCGATACAGAGTTTGCAGAGCTTGTTTGTGAAAAGCTTGGCGTTAAAGCTGAATTCAAAATCATCAACTGGAATACAAAAACAACAGAGCTTAAAACAAAAACTATTGATGCTGTTTGGAACGGTATGACAATTAAAGAAGATCTTAAAGCTTCTATGGACATCAGTGATGCTTACGTTCTTAACGCTCAGGTTATCGTTACAAAGGCAGAAAATAAAGATAAATTTGCTGATGCAGAAAGCCTTAAGAATGCTTCAATCGCAGTTGAAAGCGGTTCAGCAGGTGAATCAGAAGCAAGCAAGGTAGCAACAAACATCGTTCCCGTTGCTACTCAGGCTGATACTCTTCTTGAGGTTAAGTCAGGCGCTGCTGATTGTGCAGTTATTGATATCACAATGGCAAAAGCTATGACAGGTGAAGGTACAGACTACGAAGGTCTTGTTTACACAGGTTCTCTTTCAGAAGAATTCTACGGTATCGGCTTCCGTAAAGATGCTGACACATGTGCAGAGGTTAACAAGATTATCGACGAGCTTATCGCAGACGGTTCTCTTCAGAAGCTTGCTGACAAATACGGCGTTACACTTGCTGAATAATCAGGTTCAGTAAAAATTAATTAAATTATTTACGGCAGAGTGCTTACGTGCTCTGCCGTTGAATACTGTAAAAATATAAACGTGTGTGAATGAAATTTACACTATAAACGGAGAAAGATAATTGATGGATCAGGCTTTATTGACAGAGGTTTTTACAAGGCTTGCGGACGGATTTGTTACAACTCTTGAAATTTTCGCATTAACCTTGTTAATAGCATTACCTTTAGGTCTTATTATGAGCTTTGGCTCAATGAGTAAATTCCTTCCTTTAAAATATGCAGTCAGATTTCTTGTCTGGGTTGTAAGAGGTTCACCTCTTATGATTCAGCTTATTCTTGTTTTTTACGGCCCCGGTCTTTTAGGTCAGTGGGCATTGGATTTAGTAGCAAACGGCAATACTAATGCAGTTATAATATGGCTTTCAAATATCGGTGTTATGGAAAGGTTTGTAGCCGTTATTATAGCCTTCTCGGTAAACTACGCTTGTTATTTCTCTGAAATTTACCGTGGTGGTATTGAAAGCATACCCAAGGGACAGTATGAAGCAGGTCAGGTTTTGGGTATGACTAAAACCCAGGTCTTCTTTAAGGTTGTACTTATGCAGGTTGTCAAGAGAATAATTCCTCCTATGAGCAATGAAATTATTACTCTTGTTAAGGATACCTCTCTTGCGAGAGTTATTGCGGTTTACGAGCTTATCTGGGCGGGTGAAACCTTTATTAAGCTTAAGGGTATTATCTGGCCTCTTATTGCAACGGCAATATTCTATCTTGCATTCAGTGGTCTTCTTACATTCGTATTCGGTAAGATAGAAAAGAAATTAGATTATTATAAAACATAAGAACTAAGGAGAAAGGAGCTTTTAAATGTCTGTACTTGAAGTTAAAGATTTGAAGAAAAGCTTCGGTAAAACCGATGTTCTTAAAGGTGTATCCTTTAACCTTGAAAAAGGTGAGGTTTTAAGTATAATCGGTTCTTCCGGTAGCGGTAAAACAACGATTCTTCGTTGTATAAATCAGCTTGAAACACCCGACAGCGGTTTTATAAGCGTTGGCGGTGAGGTTTTCTTTGACGGCAATTTGGAAAAGGAGAATACTAAAGAAAGACGCCGTAAGCAGTTGCTTGTTGGTCTTGTTTTTCAGGATTTTCACCTTTTCCCACAGTATAACGTGCTTAAAAACGTAACTCTCGCAGCAGAGCTTCTTGCTAAAGAGAGAGCAGATTATAAGCAAAATAAAAAGGCTATTCACGATGAAATAATTGAAAAAGCAAAGGCTATTCTCGGTAAGGTTGGACTTTCCGAAAAGCTTACGAACTACCCTTGCGAGCTTTCGGGCGGTCAGAAGCAAAGAGTTTCTATCGCAAGAGCATTGATGCTCGAGCCTGAGGTTTTATTCTTTGACGAGCCTACCTCAGCCCTTGACCCTGAATTAACAGGTGAGATTCTTAAGGTAATTAAAAGCCTTGCAGAAGAAAATATGACAATGGTAATTGTTACTCACGAAATGTCGTTTGCAAAGGCGGTTTCATCAAAGGTTATCTTTATGGATAACGGTGTTATTGAAGAAGAGGGTACACCCGAAGAGGTTTTCGATAACCCTAAATCACAAAGAACAAAAGAGTTTATTTCAAAGTTTTCGGATTGAGAAAGTTGTTTTCAGTCGCCAGTTTTCGGTGGCTTCGCAAAATAATAGTTAATAGAAACAGGTCTACGATGGCGTTATTGCTATCGCAGACCTGTTTTTTTATTATTAAATTAAAATGATGCGAAGCTTATCCCTCTTTTTCTCAAAGAGAAAAGGAGGGGGGAACACGCGAAGCGTGGTGGGTGGTACCCGACGTGAGCCTGTGAACGTCGTGAAACCGTAGGTTTCATTGACACAAACTTATTTGTTTTAATAAAGTAAATTCAGAAAAATTCTTAGCATATCAGATTTATCAGAAAACCAACCTTATTACCTTTGAATCTAACGATTCAACTACGCTCCTTTGTCGCGTAGGGTACCACCCACCAAAAGACAAGCTTTTGGTCCCCCCTCCTTTTTGCAAGCAAAAAAGAGGGATAGGCTTCGCCTTTTTCACATTTGTTTTTTATCTTCATATTATATAAAGAAGATTCGCGTAAAGTGGGGGCGGTGGTCAAGTGAAAAAGAGGGAAAGCTAAGATATTTTGAATTTTCATCTGACCCGCAGAATAGCCAAACCTTTGAATGAATTTTTCATTCTGCCTTTTCGCTTTATATAGATCTTTATTAAAATAACCGTATTCACTTTTTAAAAAGTGAATACGGTTATAAAATTTATTGAAGTATGTATTTATATTTTTTCAAGCACCTTGAGAACGATGTCAGAGAAAGCGGTTACGTCTGTTGAAACTGAATTTGTGTAATCCTCAACACCAACGTCGTCGGCACTGTCAGAAATTTTTCTGATGCTGACAAAGGGTACGCCTAAAAGATAGCAAACCGCACCTAAAGCACCGCTTTCCATATCGAAAGCACTTATGCTGAAAAGCTCTTTGTAGCGGTCGCGTCTTTCTTTATCTGTTAAGAAAAAGTCACCTGTACCGAGATTTCCGTGCTTGAAGCCCTCAACGCTTGTTGCGGCATTGTAAAGAGCATTGTTGCATTTATAAACGTATTCCTCCTGACCGGGCTTCTGACCGGGAAGTCTACCGATAGGTGTTAAATCGAAGTCACATTCTACACAAGAATCGGAAACGATTATGTCGCCCTTGTAAACACCTGAAACGGCACCGCTCCAGCCGGTGTTTATAACGCCGTCAAAATTGCTTTCGTTAAGAGCGAGTGCGGCACCCATAGCGGCATTAACCTTACCTATACCGAAGCAAACCGCGGTGCAATCGTGACCGTTATGAGAAAAATCAAATGCGGGCATATGCTTTATTTTGTATTCTTTTTTTACAAGGTCACCCAAACTACTTTTGCAAGGGTTGAATTCATCAATATCTGCGATTAAAATAAGATATTTCATTTTAAAAACTCCTTTTTATTCGTTTAATGCACCGTGAAGTGCCTTTGCTAATTGGTCGGGGCAGGAGGTGGATTTAAAACCGCAACGAATTCCTGCAAGAGAAGAAATAATTTCTTCAGCAGGCTTACCCTCGCAAAGTGCGGCAATGCCTTGTAAATTACCGTGGCAACCACCTTCAAAACGAACGTTTTTAACGATACCATCTTCAATATCAAAGGTTAAATTTCTTGAGCATACGCCCTGTGGCTTGTAATTATACTTCATTTTTATTTTCCTCCGTGCAGCTTTGGGCATTTTTTATAAGTCCAAAAGCTTCTTCAAGTGTATCAAGGGGTGATTGCCCCGTTGATTTTTTTAAGGTGATGTAAGGCTTGGGTCCCTTTGAAACGAGAATGCGACCTCTCATACCTTTAACGAGAATTGCAACGAGTGACATATCAATCTCTTCAACGTATAAAAGAAGGCTGTTGTTATTCTGACCGATTTCGTAAATACCGAGATTTGCGGCGGTGTTTCTTAAAAGTGCAACCTTTATAAGACCTTCAACACCTGCAGGCGGGTCACCGAAACGGTCAATAAGCTCGTCTAAAACGTCAGAAGCATCTTCATCGTTCCTGATATCTGCAATTCGCTTGTAAATTGAAAGCCTTTGTGGAAGACTTTCTATATAATTTTCGGGAATGTGAGCATCAATTCTTATATCAATAAGACATTCTTTTGATATGGTTTTTGGTGCTTCGCCTTTTTCTTCTATAACTGCTTCAGAAAGAAGCTTCATATACATATCATAGCCGACAGCTTCCATATGACCGTGTTGCTCCGAGCCTAAAAGATTACCTGCACCTCGTATTTCAAGGTCTCGCATAGCAATTTTAAAGCCTGAGCCGAATTCGGTATATTCTCTAATAGCCGTAAGACGTTTAGATGCAATTTCGGAAAGCTCTTTATTTCTGTTAAAGGTAAGATAAGCGAAGCCTCGTCTTGAGGATCTGCCTACTCGACCTCTTATCTGGTGAAGCTGAGCAAGACCTAAATTGTTTGCATTTTCAATAATAAGCGTGTTGGCGTTAGGCACGTCTACACCCGTTTCAATAATTGTGGTGCAGACTAAGATATCAATTTCGCCCTCAAGAAGTCTTCGCCATACGTCTGATAGCTCGTCTTCGCTCATTTTACCGTGAGCAATTCCTATGCTTGCATCGGGTAAAAGCTCATGAATCATAGAGGCGGTACGTTCAATACTATCAACCTTATTATGAAGATAATAAACCTGACCGCCACGGCGAATTTCCTTTGACATAGCCTCGGCAATTACGCCCCAATCATGCTCTAAAACGTAGGTCTGAACAGGTGAACGGTCTTGAGGGGCTTCTTCAATAACAGACATATCGCGAATACCCGACATAGCCATATTCATTGTTCGTGGGATAGGCGTTGCCGATAAGGTAAGGCAGTCAACCGTGGGGTAAAGCTCTTTAAGCTTTTCTTTCTGACCAACTCCGAAGCGTTGCTCCTCGTCAACAATAATAAGCCCCAAATCTTTAAACTGGACGTCCTTTGAAATAAGGCTGTGAGTGCCTACGATTATATCAATAGCACCTCTTTTGAGGGCTTTTTTAATTTGTGTTTGTTCTTTAGGGGTGCGGAAGCGTGAAAGCATCTGTGCTTCAATGGGGAAGCCCTCAAAACGACGGACAATGGTGTTATAATGCTGTAAAGCAAGAATTGTTGTGGGTACGAGAATTGCACATTGCTTACCGTCCGCAATACATTTAAAAGCCGCTCTTAAAGCAACCTCGGTTTTACCGAAGCCAACGTCACCGCAAAGAAGTCTGTCCATTGGGTGAGGTTTTTCCATATCCTTTTTTATTTCGTTTATTGAACGAAGCTGGTCTTCCGTTTCCTCGTATTCGAAGCGTCTTTCAAAATCGCTTTGCATATCGATATCGGGGGAGAATGAGTAGCCGGGCATTTTAAGACGTTTTGAGTAAAGCTGAATTAATTCCTTTGCCATACTCTTAGCAGAGGTTTTAACTCTTGCCTTTAATTTTTCCCAATCGTTTCCGCCAAGACGTGATAATTTAAGAGTTTTGGTATCGTCTTTAGGACCTATATATTTTGAAACGAGGTCAAGCTGAGTAACGGGCACGTAAAGGGCATCACCCTTTGCGTAGCGAATCATAATAAAATCCTTAGTAACGCCTGAAACCTCAAGCTTTTTTATGCCCTCAAAAATACCGATACCGTGAACAGAGTGAACAACGTAGTCGCCCTTTGAAAGCTCTTCAAGGCTTTGAATGGCATCGGCGGCTTTGTAATTCTTTCTTCGTTTTTGTGACGTAGCCTTAAAGCCCTTGCCGTAAGAAATTACGGTGAATTTTTCATTAGGATAAGTAAATCCGCTTGTAAGACTACCCGAAAGCACCGTAACTGTGTTTTTAGGAAATTCAGCAGGGGGAACGGGGCAGTAAATAGCGGGGATATCTTCTGTTTCAAGTGCTTCAGCAAGAGCCTTTGCAGATTTCTCTGTACCTGAAAAAACAATACAGGTTTCATTTTTAGAAAGTGCGGGACGTAAATCGTCCATCAGAACCTCTAACGAACCATTCCAAACGGGTGTTTGCTGTACCGAAAAGGTAGTAAGACTTCTTACAGGAGTATCAAAGCTACCTCTTGCAAAGTTATCAAGGTAAATTGCTTTTTTCTTTTCATAAACCGTTAAAAGCTGAGGAAAGCTTAAGGTGAAGCTGTCAAGCCCTTTAAATAGTACGCCGTTTTCAAACTGTGCTTTAATTTCTTGGTTGAAAAGCTTTGTTGCGGCAGTTGCTTTTTCTTTAACTGACGAGCTTTCGCAAACGAAAAGCAAGTCATCCTCGCAATAGTCAAAAACAGTTGCAAGTCTATCGTATGCAAGTGAAAGATATTTATCAACCGATTGAAGCTTTACACCAGCGCCCAGCAATTCTAAATCTTTATTTAAAAGCTCTTTTGCTTTTTTTGATCCTTTTCCGGAAACGGTAGAAACATAGCCTTCAATTTTTTCTTTTAATGCTTCATCACTATCAAAAACTATTTCCGTAGAGGGTGTTATTTCGCAAAAATCCAGGCTATCGGTACGTCTTTGGGTTGAAATATCAAAAAGCGAAATAGTATCAACATTGTCGCCCCAAAGCTCAATTCTTACGGGTTGAGCTGAATCGGGCGGGAAAAAGTCTGCAATACCGCCTCTTACGGCAAACTGACCTACACCCTCAACGCTATCGGCTCTTTTAAAGCCTGCACTGATAAGAAGCTGAATAAGCTGTTCTGTAGTTATTTCAGTATCATAATCAATTCTGAAGGTTCGTTTTTTAAGCTCTTCGGGTGGAAGGGTAAATTGCATTGCCGCTTCAACAGAGCAGGCAATAACAGAGTAATCGTTATTAAGAATACTGCAAAGCGCCTTTATTCTTAATTGCTCATATTCTCGTGACTGACCCTGGGAAGTATTGAAAATAAAATCTCTTGCAGGATAAAAAACTGCTTTTTTGCCCGTAGGTAATAATTCGTTTATATCAGAGGCAAATTTTCTTGCTGTATTCTCATCGGGAAGCACAACAACAGCTCTGCGAGAAAGCTCGTCGCAGAGTGAATGAACAAGATGCGCTTTCGGTGTAGGGGGAAGTCCCGTTATTCCTGCAGGGCATAGCCCCGATTCAATATACCGTAAAACGTCATTGTATTGTGTGCAGTTTTTAAGAAGCTTTGAATAGCAAGACATAAAAACCTCAAAATTTAAATATGGCTAACTTGAAAAATTTATTAGCCGTTATATTTAGACATAGCTCCCTCAAGGTCTCCCTTTACAATGTATTCAAGAGAGTCACAGGCTTTGCCTAACGCCTCTTTAACAAGGGGGATATCTTTTTTGGGGAAGTTACTTAAAACCCAATCGGCTAAATCATAGTCAGGGTGGGGCTTTGCGCCTACACCGATTTTAATTCGGGGGAAATTTTCCGTGCCTAAATGGGCAATAAGACTTTTTATTCCGTTATGACCGCCTGCAGAGCCTTTTCTTCTTATGCGAAGCTTACCGGGCTCAAGTGAAATGTCATCATAAACTACGATAATATTCTCAGGCGGGATTTTATAAAATGATGCACATTCACCAACCGCAACACCGCTGTTATTCATCATAGTCTGAGGCTTCATTACAAGCACCTTGCAGTTACCTATTTTAGTGTCACCTATAAGTGAATGGAATTTAAGCTTTTTTGCAGTAAAGCCTAATTTATCCTCTAAAAGCGTTACAAATAAAAAACCTGCGTTATGACGTGTGTTTTCGTATTTTGCACCGGGATTTCCAAGACCTACAAGCAAATAATCATAGGTGGAATTTCCTGTTGATTTTTTAAACTTATTAAACATATTTACTCCGTTTATTTTTCGTGTTGTCTTTTATACGGTTTTTTAATATTAACCCAGTTTTCTTTTATAGTCTGTCTGTTTCTTGCAACTGCAAGAGCATTATCAGGAACGTCTTGTGTTATTGTAGAACCTGCAGCAGTAAATGCGTTTTCGCCAACGGTAACGGGAGCAACAAGGTTGGTGTTACAGCCTATAAAAGCACCGTCCTTAACTGTTGTGCGTGATTTGTTTCTTCCGTCATAATTTACAGTTACGCAGCCGCAACCGAAGTTAACATCTTTACCCACGTCAGAATCGCCGACGTAAAGAAGGTGAGGTAATTTACTACCCTCGTCAACGGTGGAGTTTTTAACCTCAACAAAGTTACCTATATGAACGTTATCAGCAATTTTACAGTTGGGGCGAATATGCACAAAAGGACCTGCGGTAACACCTGATCCGATTTGAGAGCTGTAGCTTTGAGTATTATTAA
Organism: Clostridia bacterium; assembly: GCA_017937865.1. Lineage (GTDB taxonomy): Bacteria > Bacillota > Clostridia > Oscillospirales > Acutalibacteraceae > DTU089. The sequence goes on from JAGBCU010000008.1 coordinate 41,672, forward strand.
GCTTCGTATTGTCGCCAACCTCGCTGTCGCAAATATAAGAGTTAGGGCCGATAACGCAGCCTTTTCCTATTTTTGTTTCGCCAATTAATATTGTGTTAGGAAGAATTACGGTGTCAGCACCTACAGTAACGGTTTTATCGATAATTATTCCGTCAAAGCAAGGAATTTCAACACCGAGAGTTAGAAGTCTTTTAAGAATTTCTAATCTTTCTTCATTATTTATCATAAACGAAAACTCCTTTTTGTAACGATTCTCGTACAACAAAATATTCTATCATATTTTATGCGGTTTTTCAAGTTTTTAGCCACCGTAAGCTTAAGACAAAACAAATATATGTAATTATTATATTATAATGTAGTAAATTTTTAAAAAAACTATTGATACTTTTTTATTTTTCTGCGATAATAAAGTGTCAAATTATACAATCGGGTCAGATTGGAGTTTTTTTATGGATTACGATTATAATAAGCTTGCTCAACTGCTTTTCCCCGAGGTAACGGGTACAGTTGAGGATTTAGAACAAAAATACCCTGAAAGACAGCTTAAAGAGGGGGCTCGTGTTACACGTTTTGCTCCAAGTCCTACGGGTTATCTTCATATCGGCGGTCTTTTCGGTGCACTCGTTGACGTGCTTACCGCTAAGGCAACGGACGGTGTAGCATACCTTCGTGTTGAGGATACCGACAAGAAACGTGAAATCGACGACGGTGTTTCTGCTATTATCAACGGCTTTGCTTCATTCGGTATTGATTTTGATGAAGGTGTTACCGGCTTTAATACAGAAAAAGGTGCTTACGGTCCTTACACTCAAAGTCAACGTGCAGAAATTTACCATATCGTTGCAAAAGAATTAGTTCAGAAAGGTCTTGCTTATCCTTGCTTCTGTACTGCAGAAGAGCTTTCCGATATTCGTGCAGAGCAGGAAAAGGGCGATGCACTTATCTGGGGCTACTTCGGCAAATGGGCTAAATGTCGCAACCTTTCTTATGAAGAAATTGAAGAGAATATAAAAGCAGGTAAGCCCTACGTTCTTCGTTTCCGTTCAAACGGTCAGGAGGATAAGAGAATTTTCTTTGATGATATAATCCGAGGTAAAATTGAAATGCCCGAAAATATTATCGACGAGGTTCTTTTAAAGTCAGACGGTATCCCTACCTATCACTTCGCTCATGCTTGCGATGACCATTTTATGAGAACAACCCACGTTATTCGTGGTGAGGAATGGATATCCTCTGTGCCTAAGCATATCGCTCTTTTTAAGGCTTGCGGATTTAAGGTTCCGAAATATGCTCATACACCTCAGGTTATGAAAATTGACGAAGAGGATGGCACAAAACGTAAGCTTTCAAAGCGTAAAGACCCTGAAGCAGCAGTAAGCTACTTCGTTGAAGAGGGCTTTCCGAAAGAAAGTCTTATTGAGTATCTTCTTACTCTTCTTAACTCAAACTTTGAGGATTGGCGCAGAGCAAACCCCACCGCAGATGCGTTCTCCTTCCCCTTTAATTTAAAGAAAATGAGCCCAAGCGGATGCCTTTTCGACCTTGTAAAACTTAACGACGTCAGTAAAAACGTTATTTCTGTTATGACTGCAGAAACAGTTTATAATTATATTACTGACTGGGCAGAGAAATTTGATGAAGACTTCTTTAAAGTGTTTACTCAAGACCCCGACCGCTCAAAAGCAATGGTTAATATTGACAGAGAAAGCCCTAAGCCCCGTAAGGACATTGCAAAATGGAGCGAGGTTAAAGAGTATTTCTCATATCTTTTTGATGAATATTACGAGCCTGATTTCCAGCTTCCCGAAAATATTTCAAAAGAGGATGCAAAAGCAATTCTTACAAAGTATCTTGAGGTTTACTCAGCTGATGACGATAAGGATCAGTGGTTCTCAAAAATCAAGGATATTTGCGAGCCCTTGGGCTTTACTCCCAACGTTAAAGAGTACAAGAAAACTCCCGAGCTTTTCAAAGGTCACGTTGGTGACGTTTCAACAATTATACGTCTTGCGGTTACTTCAAGAAAAAATACTCCCGACCTTTGCTCAATTATGAAGCTTTTAGGTCAGGACAAGGTTAACAGCAGAATCAGTGCAGTTATTAACTCACTTTGATATATACTTCTAAGGAGAAATCAAAATGGAAGAAATTAAAACAGAAAACATTTCCAACTTTATCCACGATATTATTGATGAAGAATTAAGAACAGGCGTAAATACTAAAGTGCAGACCCGTTTCCCTCCGGAGCCTAACGGATATCTTCATATCGGTCACGCAAAGGCTATCTGCATAGACTTTACAACGGCCATGAAATACGGCGGTGTTTGTAACCTTCGTCTTGACGATACAAACCCTGCAAAAGAAGATATTGAATACGTTGAATCAATTAAAGAAGATATTGAGTGGCTCGGCTTTAAATGGGATAAATGCCTTTATGCATCAAGCTATTTCGATTTTCTTTACGAATGTGCAATAAAGCTTATTAAAGACGGTAAGGCTTACGTTGATGATCTTACTGCAGAGCAGATGAGAGAATACAGAGGCACACTTACAGAGCCGGGTAAAAACAGTCCCTACCGTGACAGAAGCGTTGAGGAAAATCTTGACCTTTTCAAGAGAATGACTGACGGTGAGTTTCCCGACGGTGCAAAGGTTTTACGTGCAAAAATTGATATGGCGTCACCTAATATGAATATGCGTGACCCTGCTATTTACAGAATTCTTCACGTTGACCATCATCAGACAGGTAACAAATGGTGCGTTTATCCTATTTACGACTTTGCTCATCCTCTTTCTGATGCACGTGAGGGTGTAACCTATTCACTTTGCTCTCTTGAATTTGAAAACCACAGACCTCTTTACAACTGGTTTATCGAGCAGATTGGATTTGAAGAGCCTCCGAGACAGATTGAGTTTGCCCGTCTTAACCTTAACTACTGCATTACAAGTAAAAGAAGAAATATCCGTCTTGTTACCGATAATCTTGTCTGCGGTTGGGATGATCCCCGAATGGCTACGATCTGCGGTATGAGAAGAAGAGGTTATCCTGCAAAGGCGCTTCGTACCTTTATCGAAAAGGTTGGAGTTTCAAAGGCTTACAGCGTTGTTGATTACGGTCTTCTTGAATCTTGTGTAAGAGATGAGCTTAATGCTCAGGCTCCCAGAGCAATGGCAGTTCTTGATCCTCTTAAGGTTATTATTGATAACTATCCCGAAAATCAGACTGAAGAGATTGAGGTTGAGGTACATCCCGAAAAACCCGAGCTCGGCAAAAAGACTATTACCTTCGGTAAAGAAATTTACGTTGAAAAATCTGACTTTATGATTGAGCCTGTGAAAAAATATTTCAGACTCTTCCCCGGTAATGAGGTAAGACTTAAGGGTGCATATTTCATTACCTGTAACTCTTATGAAACTGATGAAAACGGCAACGTTACGGCTCTTCACTGTACCTATGACCCCGAAACAAAGGGCGGTAACGCTCCCGACGGAAGAAAGGTTAAGGGTACAATTCATTGGGCAGGACCTAAGGCATTTAAAGCAGAGGTTCGTCTTTATGACAGACTCTTTAACGTTGAAGACCCTGCAGGTGTTCCCGATGATGAATTTGTAAATGCAATTAATCCCGAATCACTTGTAGTTCTTAAGGATTGTCTTATTGAAGAAGGTCTTAAGGATGCAAAATATCTTGATTCATTCCAGTTTATGAGAAACGGTTACTTCTGTGTGGATAAGGATTCAACACCCGAAAACCCCGTTTTCAACAGAACAGTTCAGCTTAACTCCTCCTGGAAATAATTAAAAGGCAAGGTAATTAAAATGAAGTACGTTTATAAAATAGTTGCGGCATTAGGTGCATTATCAGTTATTCCTATGCTTGGATTTTTAAAAATTATCTATTATAAAGCATCATCAGTAGCGGTTCAGATTCTCGCTTTTATTGCAAATATGAGGGGCAATGCTGATATAGAAAAAATTCTTGCCGAGAACGGCGGTAATCTTCCTGAAAATATAGCGGATACAATGTCGGTTTATGATTTGGTAAGTCTTTTAGATTTTTCTCAAGGCTTTTCAAGCGATGCTGTAGGAGATAAGTTTGATTTGGTAATTGTTCCCGGTATCGTTTTGGGCGTAATAGCAGTGATGTTGGTCATTTGTGCAATCGTTACAGCAATATTCGCTTTTGCTGCAAAAAATAACAGAATGGTTATTTATTCATCAGTTTGCGGTATAGGTCTTACTTTTATGTTTTCAAAAGCGTTTGAAGCAGTTGCAGCGCCTTTCCTTGACCAGTCAATAAGCCTTAGCACTATTTTTGATAGCATGTGGGCATCATTTTTAGGTGAAATTGAGGTTATGACTTTGACGAACGAGTTTTGGTTTATTGCCGTTGCATTCCTTGCAGTAATTATATGGACTGTTTTGTACAACATAACACTTCCCGAAAACGAGAAAAAAGAAAGAAAGCTTATGCTTGGTGAGGAAGACTAATGATTTACGATAAGGTTGAAAATATGGGCTTGTATTTCAACAAGCTTACTGGCTTTGAAAAGGTTGAAGAAGAATATAACAAGTTTTGCCAGTCACCCATTAAAGAGGGTAGAATTGATATTGACGGCGATAATATGTGGTGCAACGTTGCTTCCTACGAGGTAAGCGGTGAAGGCCCTCTTAAATATGAGGCTCACAGAGAATATGCCGATGTTCAGATTATGTTTGACGGTGAAGAGAATTTCGGATGGGCAAATATAAAAGAGTGCGATATTACCGAGGATTTTAAAGAAGGTAGCGATATTGCATTTATGACTTGTGAAAACGGTCAGTTATTTGCTTTAAGAAAGGGTTACTTTGCGGTTTTCTTCCCCGAGGATGCTCATGCACCTTGCAGAAAAAGTGAAAATTCAGACACTGCTCATAAGTTAGTATTCAAAGTTAAATTATAATATTAAAAGAAGCCAAAGTTCAAAAACTTTGGCTTCTTTTTTGTATTAATCTATTATTTCGTTTATCTGATTTTCAGTATCCTTTGCCCAAGAGTATTGCTCCATATATTTACCGAAATATTTTACACGGTCACTTTTGCCGTTTTCAAGGAAGTCGTAGTAATCGCAAGCAAATTTGCTTTTATCAACGCTTCTCTGGTTTCTGTTATCAATAAGAATATCTATAATACCTGCTTCTTCCAAGGATGTTCTTAAGGATTTTAAAACCTTTCTGAAAAGTGATTGTACGGTTTCATCGTATTTTCTGCCTTCCCATAATATTGCAATAGCTTGTTCAGTGTTAACAACACCGCCGTTTCTGTCAACAAGAAGAGCAAGGAGTTCTTTTGATTTTGCACTTGGAAAAGAAACAGATTTTCCGTCTACAAACACGTCAAAGAAGCCAAAGGTTTTTATAAAAACATGGTTTTCGGCGACAACATCACGCACAAGAAGGGCCTTGTTATATGCTCTTTTAATAGCCTCAGGTTCGTAAGGCTTCATAACATAGTCAACCGCGTCTACGCCGAAAGCCTCTAAAGCATAGTTACCATAACCTGTTGCAAAAATTATTCGTGTATTAGGGCAAATTGCTTTTATTCGTTTTGCCAGCTCTATTCCCTTGATTACGGGCATTTCAATATCAAGAAAAGCGATGTCTATTTTATTGGTAGCAACAAAGCTTAAGGCATCAAGAGGGTTATTGAATTTTATGATTTCATCAGTAATACCTAATTCACGGCAAGTGTCTTCGAAATCTTCAAGTGCAAGTAATTCGTCATCTACGGCAATTATTCTCATTTGATATCCTCCTTCGGTATTGTGATAACTGTTTTTGTACCTTCGTTTAAAACGCTGGTAACATCAACTGAAGCATTTAACATTTGGCTTAATCTTTGTTTAATATTCTTTATTCCTACGTGTGAGCGTCCGTCATCCGCCGGTGGCTTTGTTGTATCAAAGCCTACACCGTTATCCTCAATAATAATAATTGCATTTTTATTATCCTCGTATGACGTTATTTTTACAAAACCGCCTTCGGGACGTTGGTTTACTCCGTGTTTAATTGAGTTTTCAACAATGGGCTGAATTGTTAACGGTAGAATATTAAAGTTATCATATTGTATATTATATATAACGTTAAGTCTTTCGCCGAATCGCAAAGATTCAATAGCAGTGTAGTTTTTTACGTGTTCAATTTCTTTAGTAAAAGGGATTGGCTCTTTCTGAGTAAGCGAATCCATATTTGCTCTTAAATAGTTTGAAAATTTTACTATCGCTGTTTCGGCGGTTTTCGGGTCTTTCTTTATTAAATACTTTATTGTGTTCAGAGCATTATATAAGAAATGCGGTTGAATCTGACTTATCATTAAGGTCATATTCAATTCACTTAATTCTCTTGAGAGCTCTGCTGTTTTTTGTGCCTGCTGATAAAGCTTAACGGTGTCTATTGTGTGAATAAATACCATGCAGGTAATAAATACTGTACAACCAAAAGGCATCATCAAGGACACGTTTTCGGAAATAAAGCCGTTAAGATAATAGTTATCTATAACTATGGTTGCAGCTGTTATGCAATAGGAAATGAGGTGGATAATAGCAGTTTTTTTCTTGCTTATAACAGCCTCAGAAATTTTATAAATTATCAAAGCATCTACGATATATGCTACCGCCTGAAGACGTATATAGGCATTTGTAATATAAATATAATCATAGAAAATATAAGGCACGAATGCGCAAATAAGGAAAAGTGCTGATATAAGGAAAAGAGTTCTGTAGTGAATCTTTAAATCAAGCACGGCACTTATATACATCAGCATTGAAAGCTTTATAATGTACGTTGAAACGTATATCAATGATGTTGTAATCTCATAATCAAGGTTACCGAAAAGCATATAAGAGCCCATATAACCTTCATTAGAAATCAGCATTCTGAATATAAAGGTTACGCATAAAACAACAAGCCAGAATTGATTACCCAGTCGCTTTCTCATAATACCTAAAAGAAGTGTACTTAAGGCGAAAAATACGGTTGTTCCTATGAAAAGATATCTTACTGCAAGTGCGGAAGTTTGGTGGGATTGGAAATGAGAATACGTGCTCAGCACAGGTATAGAGGTCAATCCGCTGGAATAAGAGCATTCTACCTCCACAACAACCTCGTAAAAGTCATTGTTTGACTTTGTAACCGAAAATGGTTGAGAATAACGGATTGCATTATTTACAGTATAACTACCATTCGGTAAAGTTCTGCTTGAAAAAACACATTCACCGTCAATGAAAACACGGCAAAGCCCGGAAAGGTTAGGTACGCTTATAATAATGGGTTGAGAAGAATTAATGTTTTTTAAATAAGTTCTGTAGCTTGCTATACCGCCTGTTGCGGTTATTGCTTCGGAAAATTTATATGTTGACCACGATGAAGGGATTTGTACGTACATATCGGGTTGAGCATCGATAAGCTTCTCTGAGATTATATGCTTATCCCAAAAGAATTCCCATGCACCTGTAAGGTAAATTTCTCTCTCTTCAGAAACGTTATATTCTGATAAATCTCCGCCGTTTTCGGTAAGGTTAATTTTATTAAACGTGTTGGGAAAATTATTTGATAAAAACGGCAGAATAAAAGCCGAAACTAACGTAAGAAAAATTGCAAAAAATGCTAAAAGGTTAATTTTGAAGCGTTTCGACATTATTTTCACCGCCTTTTTTATAAATATAGAATAATTATACCTTATAAACGAGAACAAATCAATAAGAATTTGAGAAAGCAACGGGATTGTTTCGGGAATTAAGGTGCGGACTTGACGAAACGTGAAAATTGAGTTAAAATACTCCTCGGTAAAATGGGCAGTCGCAGATGCACCGCAAGGTGTAGATGAGGAAAGTCCGGGCATCATACGGCAGGGTAACGGCTAACGGCCGCCGAGGGAAACCTTAGGGATAGTGCAACAGAGATATACCGCCGATTTTTTCGGTAAGGGTGGAAAGGCGAGGTAAGAGCTCACCGGGGCATTGGAGACAGTGCTGCCATGTAAACCCTACCCGATGCAACACCGACAGGGGAGTCAGCCGGACAGCGTTTTCGCAACCCCGACGGGTGGCTAGAGCCACGTGGCAACATTTGGCGTAGATAGATGACTGCCTTAGACGACAGAACCCGGCTTACAGTTTTACCGTCTTGGAGCGATGTTTTGCGTATTACTTGTTTTAGCTCGCTTGCAGTGCCTTTGCACAGCGGCGTTCACTAAAACAGCGTAATACACTAAAACCTCGCTCCAATACCTTTTTATATTGATAATCTTCATACGCCTTCGTTCAGCAAATCTTCGTAATACACTAAAAATTAGTCCCAAAAACTTTTTGTAAAGTAAATTTTTATAGTCGCTGTATCTTCATACAGCCTCGTTCACTAAAACGGCGTAATACACTAAAACCTCGCTCCAATACCATTTTGAGAGTAACCACTTTGTTTTTGCGAAGCTTTTCATCCCTGTTTGCTTTAGCAAATAGGGAGGGGGACCAAAAGCTTTGCTTTTGGTGGTGGGTAGTTCTTTTTCGTCTTAGGTTTAGTAAGTTAGACGAAATGTAAAAATATGATAACAAATCTCATGTTTGAGGGCAGTTGAGATATTGTTATTCTTAACTTTTTTAAAGTATTGTAGTTTTATACCAATTCTACGATTCATAGGTTGACCGCTTTTGCTTTGGTAAGCTATAATTATTACAGCAAGGCGGTGATTTTATGGATTCAAAAAGCTGTGGAAGTTTTATTTGTGAATTGCGAAAAGAAAAAAAGCTTACCCAAAAGGAAGTAGCCGAAAAACTCAACGTATCAGACAAAGCAATTTCCCGTTGGGAAACGGGGAAAGGCTTTCCTGACGTAAATTCTCTTATGGGATTAAGCGAATTATTTAACGTTACTGTTAACGAACTTTTAGCGGGAAAACGAATCGACAAGGATAATTTGAATAAGGTTGTAGAGGAAAACGTTATACAAGTTATTGAATCAAAAGAAAAGGCAGTAAAAAAGAAAAAGGCTCAAATGGTTATTTGCTCTGTATTGTTTTTAGTTTTGTTATTACCGCCGGCAGTTCCTACGTTTGTGTATATTTATGATATGATTTTATCCAATATATCCTTTGAAAATATTACTGAATTTATAGGTTTCTTAACTGTTTCTGCTATTATTTTTGCAGCAGGTTTTGCTGTAAAAGAAGGTCATATATCTATTTTGCATTCTTACCATTATAAAAACGTTGTTGACCGAGAAGGATATTGCAAAGCTATAGGAAAATGGAGTATGTTTTTGAGCATTCCGTTTTTTATTTGCAGCTTTATAACTTTATTTCCGTCGGTTCCTTTTGTTGAGGTTGCAGGAAGTGCAATTTTATTTGTCGGTTGTGTAATCTGTATTGGTTTTATTTTTAAGTATCAGTATAAATATAACGGTGGATTGTTTTGATTGGTTTTAAATAAAACAACAGGTCTGCGAAGCTTATGCTGTCGTAGACCTGTTGATATATTGTTTAGTCAGATAGAGCAACCGTAAGGAACATCCCTTTGGGTGTTCCGCGTAAAAAATTTACCCATACAATAATGTATAACGGCAAACGGAACTCACTCATAGCGGAACGGGCAGAGCCGCGTTCCTTACAAGTTTTATCCCCGCGAAGCCTCTGGCATCTGGAAACTGGCATCTCTGAAGATTGTCATTTACTTACACACTAATCCAGATGCTTCGTATCGTTAAGATATTTTAATTTAGTTTTCAAGACCCCGTTTTCTTCAAGATAGTTAACGAGTGTTACGCCTGTATTAAGATGAGAAAAGTTGAAGTTTTCTTTTAACGGGAAATCTAATGCGGCTAAAACTAAATAGCTGTTAAAGGTGCCGTGAGCAACTACCACAACTGTTGAATTGAAATCGTTTTCTGCCTTAATTCTTTCAATAAATTCTTTTGCACGTAAATATGCTTTTTCGTCATTCTCTTTGCCGAGAGCTTTTCTTTCACCGATTTTTGCAAAGGGACTTATTTTTAAAATTTCTTCGTCTGGAAGACCTGAATAATCGGGGTCAGTACCTTTTTCTAAAAGCGAAAAGTCTACAACTAACGGTGTAGCTTCGTGAAAGCTTTTAATTGCGTTTGCCGTTTTAATTGCTCTTTTTAAAGGGCTTGTATAAATTTTATCTATTTCGGTATCCTTGAAGCGTTTACCTAAAAAAGCAATTTGCCTCATACCGTTTGGGGTAAGGTCTGTTTCTGTAAAACCGTCACCGTTTATATTTCCGTAGGTTTCGCCGTGTCTGATTATGTAAAGAAGCATTATTATCACCATAACAAGTATATAATATTATTTAAAAACTTGCAATGAGAATGATTGAATATGTTTTTAATGTGTAGTATAATATTACCGATGAATTAACAAAAGCCAATTAGGAGAATTATTATGAAGCTTGAAGAAACAAAAATATCTTCCCAAGAGATTTTCAACGGTGTTGCTATTCACCTTTTTAAAGATGAAATTTTACTTCCCAACGGTCATACAGGAATACGCGAAATTATCCGTCATCCCGGAGCAGTTTGTGTTTTACCGTTAACTGATGACGGTGACGTTATATTTGTTAATCAATTCAGATACGCTCTTAACAAGGTAACTCTTGAGGTGCCTGCAGGAAAGCTTGAAAAAGGCGAGGACCCCAAAGAAGCCGCACTTCGTGAGCTTTCAGAGGAAACGGGGCTTACTGCAAAAAATATAGTTCATATTGGCGATTTATATACAACCCCCGCACTAATTGATGAAGTAATTCATATGTATATAGCTACTGACCTTACACAAGGTGAGCAGCATCTTGATTACGATGAGTTTGTAAATACGTTAAAAATACCGCTTTCAAAAGCCGTAGATATGGTTATGAACGGTGAAATCAAGGATTCGAAAACCCAGACTGTAATTTTAAAAGCAGAAAAGTATTTCAATAAATAATAAGCAAAAATAATAAACCCGTTGAGTTTTTTATAAAAACTCAACGGGTTTACATATTTCAATTATTATGCAACCTTATCAAGAAGGCCTTTTTTGTACATAAACAATGCACCGCCAACAGAAGCGACAATACCAACGAAGAGAAGTGTACTTGCGCCCATTGTAGGAGCGAAGATAAGCACAATAATCATAATGATAATTGGGAAGAAAGAAATTCTCCAATGCTTTATAAAGTAGCCTGCACCGAGAGCACCGAAAAGTGCGGGAAGAACCTGTGCAAAGGCGGGCTTAAGAAGAGCGCTGTTTGTAAAGGTTGTAAGGAAGGGTGCGAATGCGATAATACCGATTGCAAGAACTATTGTTGTAACGATAGCTGAGGTAGCGATAGAAATAGTTGAAATAACCTCGCCCTCTTCAGAGTTTGCCTTAACCTTAGCGCCCTCCATAGCATTGATAGCGCAAGGAAGCTTAAGGTTTGCAATATTACCTGTAACGAATGAAAGGTAAGTACCGCCTGCGCCAAGCATAGGAGTATATACAATAACTTCAACAACTGCAACTGTCCAATATGTAGGAATGAGTTTGAGAAGTCCCTGAAGAATAGCCGTTACAGAGGGTGAAACGTCAAGATAAAGTGTAACAGCTATAGGGAACATAAGAAGCACGCAAAGTGCGGAAATAGTAGAAATTCTACCCCATGAATGAACTCGGTCAAAATATGTTTTATTTGCATTCTTTTTCATTTTTAACCCCTCCATTCAAGCATAGCAATATCTTCGGGAAGAATGTTGAAGAAGATGATTGCGGCAATCATTGCGATTATCATACCTATAGGCATAACAAAGGGCTCTAACCAAGTGAGCTTGAGCTTCTTTGCAAAAATCTCAAGAAGAATTGAAACTGCAACAGCAACAACCAAGGTGATGATTGAAAGCACACCTGCACCGTCACCAAAGGTTTCGGGCTTACCTGCACCGATTATAGCACGGGCAATGAAAGCACCTATAAGACCGATAAAGATAGCGGGCGTTGCGAATTTATTTATAAAGTCGCCAAGGTTTCTCTTTTTCTTTGTATCTGCGGGTGCAGTATTTTCTGCATCTGCTTTTGCTTCTTCAGCTTCCTTTTTACCTGCTGACAAGAATTTCTTGTTAAGAGGCTTTGCAAGGAAGGGAAGAACAACAAGTGAGAAGCAAATACCTAAAGTCATAACCCAAGCAACACCTGCGTAAACCTCAGGGTCTGTAACGGGTACTGCAATACCGCCCTGATGACCGAAGGCTTCCATTGCAGCTTCAGCAGCTGTTGTTTCGTACATTAAGTTACCGATAACTGAAAGACGCACCCAAGGAATAACAAGACCGAGAGCAGGAGCGAGTGCGATAACGGTTGCAAGAACGGAAAGTGCAGAGGGAACAGTAAATAATGCACTTGACGTTACTGCGTTTTTGAGCTTCTTTTTGTCGATACCTAACTCTTTGCCGTGCTGCCAGGCTTTAACAAGGAAGAACAAAGATTGAGCAAGAACAAAAAGAATAACCGCACCGGCAATAAGATACAATGCCGGAGATTCTTTAAAGTCAACCATAGTATCACTACTTTCTATATTAATACTGAAATTATACGTAATTTTTTATTTTATGTCAATAAATATTCAGTTTTTTATCAATACAAATAACGCCTGAATCCGTAATATCAATGACTCCATAACAGCCGTCCTTTAAGGCACCGGGATTAAAATAATAAATCCCGTCTTTGTAAAGGCTTAAAGGCGTATGAGTATGACCGAAAAGCACGATATCACATTTATTGCTAACCGCATCTAATTGCAAATCATAAAGCCCGAATTTAACGTTTTGCTCGTAGCCGTGAGTAGCCATAATCTTTTTATCACAAACGGTACGTATATCTGAAGAGGGAAGACTTGTATACATATCACAGTTACCCCTTACACCGATAAAAGCTTTTTCGTGGCTGTATTTAAAAACTGCCTCTTCAAATTCGTTTGAGCCGTCACCTAAAAAGTAAACAACCTCTGCCGTAGGCTCTGCTTCTATTGCCGCAAAAAGATTGTATTGTTTTTTATGGGAGTCGGAAAGAACAAGTATTCTCAAGCATAAACACCCTCTTTTAGTAATATCATATATTACAATTATATTATTATAGGTGTGTGATTTCAATGGCTAATTTTGAAAACGATAAGCTTAATATAAACGAGCTTATAAAAAAAGCATCGCAAAGCGACAATATGAACACCAGCGAGGGGATTAAAAGCTTTTTAGATAATAATCTTGATGAATCTCAGGCGAATGCAATTAAAAATCTTCTCAACGACGAAGAGAAAACTAAAGCACTTTTAAACAGTGATGCTGCAAAAGCGCTTTTTAAAAAGTTTATGGGAGAAAAACCGAATGGCTGATTTTGATATAAATTCAATATTATCATCGTTATCGCAAGAGGATATAGAAAATCTTAAGAAAACTGCTGCGGATATAATGGGCGGTATGGGTGGCAATATAAGTGGTAACGCAAGCAATAGCGGTAACAGACGTAATAACGGTAACAACCAAGAGCAATCAACCGATAAAAAGAATTCAGAAAGCAGTAATAATATTTCTATAGAAAATATTTTATCGTCATTTTCTCAATCAGGCGGAAACTCCTTCGGCTTTCCTGATATGAATATGCTTTCAAGCCTTGCACCTGTTTTGCAAGCCGTAAATTCAAAAGACGATAGGGTAGAATTCATTAACGCATTAAGACCGTTACTTTCAAACGACAGACGGAAAAAAGCAGACGAGGCGGTAAAAATAGTAAGATTACTTTCGGTTTTACCTCTTCTTAAGGAACGGGGGCTTATGTAATGGCAGATTATACGTACGCTGAGCTTATGAAAATGCAGAATGACGCTATAAAAAGAGTAGAGGATATGCAAAAACGAGCGAGAAAAACCGCAGGATTTACTGAGGAAAATGATGGTACATCAGGAATAAAGAACGAAGTAAAAAATTCATCCGTCACTTTACAGAAGGATGCACCTAAAAGAGTGCGTATGCCCGATGATTATCTTCAAAATTTAAAAGAATATGCAAAAAGCATTTCTGATAAGAATAGTAACAATGAAGAAAATAATGAGAAAAGAAATATTTCGGAAGAGCAAAACAGAAAAATACCGTCGGCGAAAAGCTCAACCGACGGTATGAAAAGCGTTTTAGCTGATGTTAAAATTGATGAGGATAAAGCTTTAATTTTGTCACTTATATTGCTTTTATCTGAAGAAAATGCAGATGAAACATTGATTCTTGCCTTGCTTTATATGCTTTCTTGATTCTTTTCAAGCTTTAAATAATTTATAGCATAATTATTCTCCGTTGTAGTCTCACTTTTTCTCGTAATGCAGTTATATAAAAGCAAAGTATTGCAAAGCTTGTAGTATGGTAAAACGTAAAAAATCGGTAAAACCGTAATACAGCTTATAATCCACCCGATTAAAGAGGTTTTTAATAACACAGCGTTTTGAATATAGCTGTCGGTAACCTCTAAGCTTTTATTTATAGCAAAAGTAATTTTTGTTTTGCTATTAAAAAGAATGTAATAGGGTGCGGCAGAATATCTGAAAACAGTTGCTTTATACATAAAAAGACATAATGAAAAAAGAAGAGAGCTGCTAAAGCATAAAACGATAAATACAGAATATGACAAGGTTGATTTATTGTACATATAAAGAAGCTCTGCAAAGCATATCCCTGCAGGGAAAGAATAGTAAGCAATCCAGAATGCTTTTAATGAAAATATTTTAATATATAAAAGCAAAGCTTTGAAAAGTGTTTTCGGCTTGAAATATTTTATTGCTTTCCTGAGCTTCGGTTTCTTGCCATTTGATGATGCAAATAATGCATAATTTTCACAGTTTTTTATACCGCAAATAAAAAGCAATAAAATTATTGAAGTTACCGTGCAAAACAGTAATTTTAGAAACAAAGTTAAATATTCATTTTCTGTTTCAAAAAAGCTTTTAAGAGTATCAGAAAAAAAGGTGAAATAAATTAAAAGCGGGATACTCAAAAAAGCACACCACCTTAGAACAAGACTCAAAAACGAAACGAAAAACAGCTTCACGTTATTTCCCGATAACAGATATTTACTTTCAATACGAATTCTACTATTCATTTATTTCGGTCACCTCAAAAATAAAAAGTCGTACACTTTTATTGTGTACGACTTTTTTAAGGTTTAATCAATTTTCAGAATGTTTTTCATATTCTGAAGCACAAAATAGGGAATAGATAAATCTCCCGTGCCTACTCCTATTTGTATATGGGGCTTCATTGCCGCATGGTAATCCGAGCCACCCGAAAAGCAGAGTGAAAGCTTTTCTGCAAGGGCACGGTAATCTGAAATTTGCTCTGCAGTGTATTCGGGATAATAGCCCTCTATACCGTTTAAGCCTGCTGATTTTAATTTTAAAAGCAATTCTTCTAATTGTTCAAGGCTGTAGCCCGTTTGGTTTAAATGGGCTAAAAATGCAAGACCGCCTGCGGCACGGATTGCTTTTACGGCTTCTACGGCTGAAAGCTCATTCTTTTCTGCGTAAGCAGGTTTACCTAAGCCTATATATTTTTCAAAGCATTCTTTAATTGTTTCGCAGTAGCCCTTTTCAACCATAAGCTTTGCTATATGGGCTCTTCCTACAAAATTTCCGCCTGCTATTTCAAGAGCTTCATCGTGGGTGATATCCATACCCAAATTGCGAAGCTTAAAGCATATTTCTTCCATACGTCTTTTTCTGCTACCCTTAAGCTTTTCAATTGTTTTTAACAAGGTTTCGTTTTCGGGGTTTATAAATAAGCCTATGATATGAGTTTCTGTGTTTTCTGCGGCAGAAAATTCAATTCCCGGTATAAACTCTATACCTGTTCTTTCGGCTTCTTCCTTCGCTTCCTTTATACCGTCAACGCTATCGTGGTCTGTAAGTGCGAAGGCACTAAGCCCCGATTTTTTAGCGTGGTTTACAAGTTCTTTTGGTGTTAACGTGCCGTCAGAGCAGGTTGAATGAGTATGAAAATCAACGATTCTGTTATCAAAAAGAATTTTTTCGACGTCTTTTAAGCTGTTAACGGTAAATGAGTTATGCTCTTCTAAAAGCCTTCTGCCTTGATGACCGTATGAAACAAGTACACAGTCAATGCCTAATGCATTTGCAGTTTCAAGGTCATGAAGTGTGTCACCGATAAGAATAGCATCGTTTCTGTTAATATTAAGCTCCTTGAAAAATACTTTTGCCCTGTCGATTTTACTTTCTGCAAGAGTATTTTCAGCACCTAAAATCTTATCAAAGCAAGCTGATATACCGAATTTTTCAATAAGCTCCTCAGCTTCACTTAAAATGTTAGCGGTTATTATGTATTGGTGCACGCCCATTGCTTTTAGCTTGTGTAAAAGCTCGTATGCACCCTCTGCAAGACCCGTTTCATTTATATGACGGGCATAGTCTGAATGGTATTGTCTTGAAATATCCTGAAAATCCAATTCGTCAGGGGGGAGAATGTGACGGTAAAAGCCTATTATGGGTGTTTCAACGTAAGTGTAATAATCATCGAGAGTAATAGGTTGTCTGCTTTTTCTTTCCAGCATATCATTTACGCATTGTAAGGCATTACCTACGTCGTCAATAATTGTACCGTTGAAATCCCAGAAAATATGAGAGTATCTCATTAAATCACATCCTTTGATGCTTCATTCTATCACACCGCGCAAAAAAAGGCAACGTCAAAAAATGGACGTGGCGGCTATACCGATAGCTAAACCGATAATAAACGGACAGAGCATTGTTAAAAGCTTTTTAAGTTTATTTTTTTTGCCGATGTAGCTTCGTATTGGCGGTTTACCTGTTCTTTCTAATTCTCTGCTTGCACTTTCACGTAATTTACCTTCAGACATACCTATATATTCGGGTTTTACAAAGAAAATTGCTTTTTCAAAAAAACCTGTTCCTGTTTCGTTTATTTCGAGTACTTGCTTATTTACACCTTTTATCATTTTTAAATCCTCGCTAGTTTTTATTTTCATTGTTATATATTGTGAAATTTTCTGTGCGTTTATTCACTTTTAAACGAAAATATATGCAATAAAAGGATAACGGCTTTTTTGTGTGTGAAAACGTTAAAAAATAGTCAATTATACAAGTGTCAAAAAACGTTTTTTGCATATTTCCAAAAAGCAAAAAAGGGTTTTGGCAAAATTAACAGTGTGAAAAATATACTTTTTGTATAACCAACTTTACTGAAAAAATGTTCAAAACTGTGTTCAAAATGTCCACAACTACCCCTTCAAAACCGCTATTCGAATGGGTTTTCGACATTTTGAATACAGATTTCGACATTTTTTATAAATTTCCAAAATATACTAAATGTTTTAATATCTTTACAAATTATACAGTTTGGAAACACAAATTTTATAAAAAAATAAATGTTCGTTGGCAAAAATGTACAATAGAAAAAGATACAAAATTTTCGAAAAATATTGTCCAAAACGGAGAAAAAATTAAAAAAATAAAAAACATCTTGACAAGTAACTTTACTATTTCAGAAAAATAGGTTATTGTTAAAAAGGTGATAAAAATGCATATAGCTTGTGAAAATGATAATATCGTTTTAAAGGATTGCGATAATTTTAATATTGAACTGACTCTTGATTGCGGTCAGTCTTTCCGTTGGGTGAAAAATGAAAGCGGTGATTGGTGCGGTATAGCAGGCGGTAATTATTTAAGACTAAGACAAGATGGCAACGACGTAACTTTATATAACGTTACCCCTGAAATTTATAACGGTTTTTGGAAAGCCTATTTTGATTTAGACAGAGATTATAAAAGTATAATAGAAAAATATGACGATGAAAGCCTTAAAACTGCTTGTAGTGAATACCCCGGTATTCGAATTTTAAAGCAAGACGAATGGGAAGCAATTTGCTCGTTTATTATATCGGCAAATAACAACATACCCAGAATTAAGGGTATAATTGAAAGGCTTTGTGAGAACTTCGGAACAAAAACCGAAAACGGATATACGTTCCCGTCAGCAGAGGTTATTTCAAAGCTTCAAGTTGAAGATTTAGCTGTGATTCGTTCGGGCTTCAGAGCCAAATATATTATTGATGCTGCTCAAAAGATTTCGAATAAAGAGGTTGATATAGAAAAAGTAAAGACGTTGCCCTTTGATGAAGCTAAAAACGAGCTTTTGAAAATTAAAGGCGTAGGTGAAAAGGTAGCTCAATGTGCTCTTCTTTACGGCTTCGGAAGAATAGAGGCTTTCCCTGTTGACGTGTGGGTAAAAAGAATAGTAGAAGAGCTTTACCCCGACGGGCTTCCTCAATGTATAAAAGGCACAGAGGGTATAGCACAGCAATATCTTTTCCATTGGCGAAGAAATAAACAGTAAATAAAAACAGTCTGCAATTGCTTTAATTTAAAATCGCAATTGCAGACTTTCATTTATTTTATAGAGGATAATATTTTTTCACCGATATCATTGATAACATCAAAATCAGTTGCTTTAATATAATATTCCTCAAGCTTGTCGTGGATATCCTTAGCGAGAGCCATTTTCTTGACTGCTTCGGTGATAAGCTCTTTTTTCGCTTTTTTTTGAAGCAGGAGTTTTTCTTTATTTGCAAGATATTTTTCCTTGTTATAAAAACGGTTTGCATGGACGGTCTTTTCACCGTCGTCAATAGAATAGTGATAGCTGTTTTCGGTAAAAAGAGAAACCTTTAATTCGGGGATGATAATATGCTCAATTTTAGAGTTAGGGAAAAGGGGGCAGAAGCATTGGTAAACATCGTAGCCGTTTAAGACGGCATAATTACTTACATATTCTGCAATAAAGGGTGATACGGCACTGTATTCGTCTTCAATAGTAATTATTTTTTCAGATAAAGCTACTACCGTGTCATGTTGTACTGTTATTCCGTCCGGTGAAATTGCAGATAAAAATCGTTTACTTATTTTACCTTTTTCAGATGCTTTTCTTTCAGGAATTAACCTGTTAGCCAATCTTTTTGTATATCTTAAAAGCTTATCTTCATCAGTAAATCCAAGGCATACAGAAACGCTTTCTTTTTCAAATTGTGAGGCAACATTTAAAAATTCTGTGCATTTTCTATGCTGAAGTGAGTTTGCCTTTGATAGCTCTGCTATTTCTTTTGTGTGAGCTTTTAAAAGGCTTTTATTCCATGCAACACTTAAATCTACAATATGCTCGGTTACACCGGGTAAGGTAGGGTCAATAGTGTGGGGTGCGGTACCGTCAAGAATTGAAAAATTAATTTCGGGTACAAGAACTATATCTAAAGAATTAGGGTCAGCACTGCAAAAGCCTCTTTCAACGTAGTAGCCTTGTCGCTCGAGCTTTTCTGCAACTCTTTTCATAAGAGTTGATTTTCCCGTGCCGGGACCGCCCTTTAAAATCAAATGGTTTCCTTCTATGTATGGTGAATATAAATCTTTAAAAAGAGAGCAATAGCCGTATTTGTTATTTGCGCCGAAAAAGAAGCTTACAGGTAAAAGTGTATTTTTCATAATATCATCTCCAATCAGTTTATATTATGAAAAAAACGGTAGATTGTTACACTAAAACAAGTAAATTTTACCTTCTCTCTCATTGACTTTTTATGACAGTAATTATATACTAATATATGTATGCATTACTTCTTGAAATGAGGTTGAAATATGTCAAGATATGATGAGGCTAAAAAAATATATGCCGCTTACGGTGTGGATACCGATAAGGCTCTTGAAGCTTTAGAAAACGTTACTGTTTCCGTTCATTGCTGGCAGGGTGACGACGTTACAGGCTTCGACAGTAAACAGAGTCTTTCAGGCGGTATTCAGACAACGGGTAACTATCCCGGAAAGGCTACAACTCCCGAAGAGTTGATGGCTGATATTGATAAGGCTTTTTCTCTTATCCCCGGCAAAAAGAAGCTTAATCTTCATGCAAGCTATGCGATTTTTGAAGAGGGTGAATTTGCTGACAGAGATGCAATTGAGCCTAAGCATTTTAAAAAATGGGTTGATTTTGCAAAAGAGAGAGGTATGGGTATTGATTTTAACCCTACTTATTTCTCTCATTCAATGGTTAAAGATAACCTTACACTTTCTTCACCTGATGAAGAAGTAAGAAAATTCTGGGTAAAACACGGTATTCAGTGCCTTAAAATTTCTCAGTATTTCGCAGAGGAAACAGGCATTCCTTGCGTTATGAATATCTGGATTCCCGACGGCTATAAGGACATTCCTGCTGACAGATTAAGTCCCCGTGCAAGATTTAAAAAATCACTTGATGAAATTCTCAGCACGCCCTATGATAAGGAAAAGGTTTACGTAACTCTTGAGTCAAAGGTTTTCGGTATCGGTCTTGAAAGCTATACCGTTGGCTCTGCAGAATTTTGTCTTTCTTATTCAGCAAGCAAAGGCATAACTCCTCTTATGGATAACGGTCACTATCATCCTACAGAGCTTGTTTCCGATAAGATTTCAGCTTTACTTCTCTTTAACGAAAAAATTGCACTTCACGTTACGAGAGGTGTTCGTTGGGACTCTGACCACGTAGTTATTTTTGATGATGAAACTAAAGAGATTGCAAAAGAAATAGTGGCAAACGATGCGCTTGACAGAGTGTTTATCGCAACTGACTATTTCGATGCTTCAATAAACAGAATTTCGGCTTGGGTAACAGGCGTAAGAACCGTTAAAAAGGCGCTTCTTAACGCACTTCTTATGCCAAATGAAAAGCTTAAAGCACTTCAGGAGAGTAGCGACTTTACAAGTCTGATGTGTTTACAGGAAGAGCTTAAAACTGCTCCCTTTGGTGACGTTTGGGAGGAATATCTCAGGCGTGAAAACGTTGTAAGTAATTATCTTAACGAGATAAAAGAATATGAAGAAAAGGTTTTGGTGAAAAGAGTATGAAAGATATTTTGACAGCTCCATTTGTGGAAGATATGAAAAGAGCAACTGCTAATATGTACCGTCAGGGCTGGGACGAAAGAAACGGCGGTAATATCAGCTTTATGCTTGAAGAGGAACAGGTTGCAGAATACCTTGACCTTAACAATGTAATTCGCGAAATTCCCACAGGCTTTGATGCAACTGACCTTATCGGTAAAATCTTTATCGTAACTGGTACCGGTAAATATTTTAAAAACGTTGAGGTTGCCCCCGAAACAAACCTTGGCATTATCCGTATTGCAAAGGACGGTACAACTGCTGAGCTTCTTTGGGGCTATGCTGACGGCGGTAAGTTTACAAGCGAGCTTCCCGCTCACCTTATGAGCCATATGGCAAGACTTAAGGTTGACCCTCAGAACCGAGTTGTTATGCACTCTCATCCTACATACACACTTGCAATGAACCATATTCACGAGCTTGACGAGCAGAAGCTCACTCACACTCTTTGGGAAATGTGCACAGAGTGTATCGTTGTTTTCCCCGAGGGTATCGGTGTTCTTCCCTGGATGGTTTGCGGTAACAACGAAATCGGTATTGCAACTGCAGAAAAGATGAAAGACTTCCGTCTTGTTATCTGGGGTCTTCACGGTATCTACGGTGTAGGTAAGGATATGGACGAGGCTTTCGGTCTTATCGAAACAGTTGAAAAGGCTGCTCAGCTTTATATGCTTGCTACTGCAAGCGGTAAGAGAATCAACACAATCACAGACGAAAACCTTTGGGCAATCGTTGAAAGATTCTCTCTTCAGGAGCAGTGCAGAAAAGATTTTCTTAATCTTTAATAATTAAAAATAAAACAAAAAATCGTCTTACCGATTGGTAAGACGATTTTTTATATATTTTATTTATTTCTGTTTTCTTGCTGCAATTTCTGCAACCATTTCTGCCTGACGTTTCTCTGTAACCTTGTAGAACATTACAGGAACAGCACAAGCAAACATACTGATTACACCTGAAAGAACAAGCATATTCCAGAGTGTCTGTGCACCTTCTGCTGAAATGAAGCCTGTTTCTGCATTGATACCTGCTGCAGAGAAAGAGATAACACCGATAAATGCACCAACAGCCATACCGATTTTGTTGATAAGAGTCTGCATAGCGAAGCAGATACCTTCACCACGTTCACCTGTTTTCCATTCGAGGTAGTCAACAGTATCACCAATCATAGCGTAAGTGATAATGTTGTTAACACCCTGAGGAATACCGAGAAGAACAAGACCGATAGCTGCGATAACCAGCTTCCAGGGAGCATCGTAGCCAACGAAATACATAATAGCCATTACAACACCGCCAAAGAGGTGAACTGAAATGTAAGCCCATTTCTTAGTGAATTTCTTTGACATCCACGGAACAAGAAGAGAAGCAACAAGGCCACCGGGAACAACAAGAAGGGTGATAAGGCTGTACATACCTTCGTTCTGGAGAACGTATTTTGCAAAGTAAAGACCGCCTGTGTATGTATAAACCATTCTTGCACCGCCGAGTATACCTGAAATAACGATGAGTAAGAGCTGGTCATTCTTAAAAAGCAGCTTCATATTGTGGCCGAAGCTGGGGGGATTATCATCTGCTGTAAAACGTTCTTTTGTGTGCTTGAAGCCATAGAAGAACATAGGTACTGCAACAACAACGAGAACAACAGCTGCAATGAAATAAATCCATTTAAGCATTTCTGCGTTAGCGCTTTCCTGACCTGCGATAACTGTACCGATAAAGTTCTTTGCTGTTTCAGCATCTACGCCCTTATCAGCCATAATCTTAGTAATGTCAGCATCTGTATATTTGAACTTTGCTGTAAGATTACCTGTAATAATAGGAACGAAAACAGTAACAATACCTGCACCTAACGTACAAAGAAGACGTGTAACTGTAAGAAGATTACCACGAACAACGGTATCGTTTGTCATACATGTTGAAAGTCCCCAGTAGGGTACGTCTGCAACTGTGTATGTAACCGACCAAAGAACGTAGATTATACCAATGATAATAAACGTTGAGGTTGCTTTTTCCTGGAAAACGGGAAGGAAGCAAGCGATTGTCATTATAGCAATGGGAAATGCCATCCATTTAAGATAGGGTCTGCATTTACCCCATTTTGTTCTTGTTTTGTCAACAATACTACCCATAATCGGGTCGTTAAATGCGTCAAAAATACGGGTGCCGAGCATAAGCCATGCAACAGCCATTGAACCTGTAATTGAACCGATTGTTACACCATCAGCACCGAAAAGAAGTGCGTCAGTAAGGAAGATTGTAAGGTATGAGCCGATAATAGTACAGATGAAGTTCTGACCAAAGCCTGCTATACCGTAAGCTAAAGCCTCTTTGGGCTGTAAACCGCTGCCACCGGGTGTTGTGCCGTACAGCTTGTGAAGAATGCCTTCAACTTTTGAATTCATTTCATATTCTCCTTGTTTTTTATTTATATGACAACAGTTTTCCCGTTTAAAGGTCTTACTGTGGTTATATACTGTTTAATTTGTTTTTATCAGATAACTTCAGCAGTTTTGATAACAATAGGTGTTACGGGAGTTGAGCGTTCACCGCCGAAGCTCATTCGTCTTTCGATTTTAAGGAAATCGTCAACTGTTTCCATACCCTCTGTTACCTTGCCGAAGGCGGCATACTGACCGTCCAAGAAGGTGCAATCACCGTAGCAGATAAAAAACTGACTGCTTGCAGAATTGGGGTTTTGAGAACGAGCCATTGAAATAACACCGCGTGTGTGAGAAAGCGTGTTGTTAACGCCGTTCATTCTGAATTCGCCCTTGATGTTTTCATCGCTACCGCCGCAGCCTGTGCCTTCGGGGTCGCCACCCTGAGCCATAAAGCCGTCAATTACACGGTGAAAGGTAAGACCGTTATAAAAACCGCTTTTTACAAGCTTTAAAAAGTTTTCGCAGGTTATGGGTGCTTGCTCGGGGCAAAGCTCAACTATAAACTCGCCGCCGTTTTCCATAGTGAATTTAATTTTATTCATTGTCAGATACCTCCACAGGATTGATTGTGTAAACTTCATAGAAGTTTGTTGTTGTAACTGTTTTCATTGTAAGGCCGGGGGTACCGTCCTGATTTACCTGAGGTGCTGCAGAAATATCAGAAACACAGGAATATTCATATCTTACTTCAACAGGTAAGCCTGTAAGCTTGTCAACCTTTGAAATGATTCTGCCACCCTGGGTAGGAGCAACGTTGATGCTGTCACCGTAAAGACCTGCAAATTTTACCGAGTTGAGAGTAGAACCGTCAGTTTCATCGAATGCAGGAATATTGAAAACCTTACCGTAAGAAATAGTCTGCCATCTGTCTTTAAAGCCTGCACTGCCTGTAGGATATTCGTCACCGATATAAGTGTCGGCTTTCATAATAACCTCTCTGATTATGTAGCCGTTTTGCTCGTAGCAATTGATGCTTTCAATGTCAGAAATTTCAAGGAAGCAAGCATAACCTAATTTATTTACGGGGAATTCAGTGTAGTGAGTAGGGTTAGCCTTTGTAACGGTAACTGTTTCAGTCTGTGCCTCGTAAAGCTGTTGAGCCTGAGTTTTCATTTCCTCGAGCTCTTTTTTCATATCATCTGTAAGAATCCAGCTGTATTTATTTGTATAAGCGATAACCTTATCAACGTAAACGTTGAATTCTGTGTTAGTAACGTTAAGTGAGGAATCAGGAGCATTTGTTGTAGTTACCTTTGCAGATTTACAATGTGAAGTAGCAACCTTTGTAAAGCCGGGGCGTATGCTCTTAACACTGTCAAGCTCTTTCTTGAAAAGTGCAAGAAGATATTCGTCCGCAACATTTGCTTCTGCTTCAATACCTGAAATCATTTTGAGAATTTTAGCAACGTCGTAATAATCTACATAACCGTTAGCATCAAGATCATAGGTTTTGCCTTCAATTTCAGCATCAATACCGGCAGAAACACGTAAAACTGCTCTTGCATCATTGATGTTGATTTTGCCGTCATCGTTGTAATCGAAATCAGGAGTTGTTTCGCTTACGATTACGGCGTTTACCCCAAGGGAGAAGCAAGGGATTAAAAGACAAATAACTGTAAAAAGACAAATAAATTTTTTCAAAACTAATCACCTTTCATTAAAATATTATAAATTTATGATTTAAAATTAAATGCTGCTTTAAGGAATTTTAAGGTTTGCTCAACTATAAGCTCGTCGCTGTCCTGAGCTTGCTTGCCGGTGTATATAAAGAAGCGTTCTTTATAATAATCGCAAGATGTAGCAAACTGAAGCATCATAAATATATTGTCAAGCAAAAATGCAAAAAAAGCGGGGTTAACGTCGTTTCTGACGTCGCCTGTTTCCTGAGCTTTGCTGATAGCCACGGTATAAATTGAAGCTGACATTGCTTCTATATGCTGGGAGATACCCGTAAGGAACTCTGAATTGTCAGTTGTTGTAAGCCTGCAATACAGCTTGACAAGTGCAGGGTTCTCTCTTGAAAACTCAAGCAAAGCGCGAATAATGGTTTCGGCTTTTACAAGAATATCTTCGGAAGAATCCGCAAGGCCTACAAGCAACTCTTCAAGAGATGAAAGCCCGCCTCGCACAACCATTGAAAATAGAGTTTCTTTATTTTCAAAATATTTATATACAGAGCCTACACTGATTTCTGATTTTTTTGCTATTTGTTGAATTGATGTGTTTTCAAAGCCATTGTTTGCAAATTCCTCAACCGCTACCCGCAAAATGCGGTCGCGTTTTTCAGGGGGAAGCTTGTCAAATGCGGCTTTGTGTAACTTAATTGCATCATCGGTGGTGTGATGGGTTAGCATTATGCACCTCGCAAGAGTAAAATTACCTACTTTAACTTATATATAATACCATTATTCTAAAGAAATTGCAACGAAAACAGAAAAAAACTCCCGTCAAAAATTACGGGAGTTTTTTGGTAAGTGTTGATAAAAGATGTTAATATTCAATGAACAAATATCTGTCAGATTTCGCAAGACGTATCACAACAGCTGTTTTCAATGTCAATTTGAAGTGTAATGTGATTTATACCGAGATTTTTGCTTGCTTCTATAACGCTTTTCTGAACTTCAGAATATTTCTCGGGGAAAAAATCTTTTGATAACGTTATGTGAATAGTAGCAAGAATGGTTTCATCATCTAAAGACCAAACGTGAATATGATGAACGTTTTCAACACCAGGTAATTTTGAGATTTCAGCTTCATAATCCTCAAAATTAAAATCATAAGGTGTTTTTTCAAGCAAGATGCTTACTGTATATAAAATGTTTTTTGCGGAATGGAATAAAAGGAACGCAGATATAACGAGAGAAAGCAAAGTATCTATAAAATACCATTGGAAAAGGTGAATGAAAATACTGCCTATTAAGAC
The DNA here is from genome assembly GCA_017937865.1 of Clostridia bacterium. Lineage (GTDB taxonomy): Bacteria > Bacillota > Clostridia > Oscillospirales > Acutalibacteraceae > DTU089. Next base: position 68,008 of record JAGBCU010000008.1, read on the forward strand.
GGCAATCCAACCGAAAACGTCTTCGAGCATATGAAGATTTATGGCTTTTTCGTTTGCGCCGCTACCGTGAGAGGTTTTAAAGGCGGCGATACCGTTTATAAGAACGCCGAATACCGCAATTATTAACATCGGCAAACTTTTTATTTCCTCGGGATTTTTAAATCTTTGAATACTACCGAAAATGATTGCAACGCTACCGATTACAAGGATTAAGGAGGTTATTATTGCCGAAAGCAAGGAATATCGTTTGTAGCCGTAGGTGTATTTTTTATCAGGCTTTTTTTGGGAGAATTTTTCAAAAAAGAAAGCGAGCCCTATAGCACCGCAATCACCTAAATCGTGAATAGCATCTGAAATAATTGCAAATGAGTTTGTTATAATTCCGCCTGCAATTTCAATGAAAACGAAGAATAAATTGAGAAAAAATGCTGTCGAAATATTTTTTTCAGAGGAAGAATGTGAGTGATGATGAGTGTGGTGCGAATGAGAATGATGCGGATGAGAGTGTAGGTGGTGATTGGTCTGAGAGGTTTTGTCGTGGTGTTCGTTACAACAGAAGTTGTTATGGGTACAAAACTCTTTGTCAGCCTCTTCGTTAGCAAATTTTTCGTTATTTTGACTCATATAAATGTTCAACCGCCTTTTCAAAAATATCTTTTACGTGAGAATCTGCCAGTGAATAAATAACTTCTTTCCCGTTCCTTTGGCATTTTACAAGGTTATAGTCTTTTAAAATTTTCAATTGGTGTGAAACGGCAGATTTTGTCATATCTATAAGAAAAGCAATATCGCAAACGCACATATCGCTTTTACTCAGAGCCCATAAAATCTGAATTCGCGTGCTGTCACCAAAGATTTTAAAAAATTCAGAAATATCCGCAACAACGTTGTTGCTCGGCATATCAGGTTTTACGATGGCAACGATTTGCTGATGTAAGACATCACAATCGCATGTATTTTCAGTTTTACCCATAATTCACCTCAAATAAATATTTGAATTACTAACGATTATAGTTGAATAGACATTCAACTGTCAAGTGTTTTTTAGTCTTATTTTTGATTTGGTAATTATTACTTTTTAAATTGTAATTTTATTTACAATTTATTATTGAAATAAACAATAAATTATATTATAATTTATGATGTCTAATTTTCCGGTTAATGCATGGCATTTTCCAATAAAAATGGAGGTTTTCAAATGAAATCCAAACGTTCTTCAACAAAGGCTTTATTAGCTTTTATTGTTACGTTAATTTTAGCGGTAAGCTTTTCCGTAACTGCTTTTGCTGCAGACAGATACGAAAATTGTGGCAACAGATACGGTAGAATCATACCTACTGATGAAAAGCTTGAAGCTCAGGTTTTCGATTATTATTTTAAGGGGGATCGCGCACCTATTCATTTTATGAGAATGAGTACAGGTGAGCCGGGTGCTTGTTATGCGATTGAGATTTATGCTGACGCAGAACAAACAACTCTTTTGAAATATTTATCAAGAGAATACAGTACAACTGCGGGTCACGCTCCTATTGCTATTACTTTACCTTTCGACGGTTTGAAAAGCGGTACCTATTACGGTAAGTGCTATACATACGTAACAAGGTCGGACGGAACAATATATGATATGGACTCCATTCAGTATTTTAACATTCATATAGACCGTCTTTCCGGCAAAACTGTTGTTTTGTCCGGTGCGCATAATACCGATGCCGGTATAAGCGTCAATTGGACTCCTCTTGAAACAGCATCTCAGTATCACGTTTACAGAAAAATAAACGGCTGGGGTGACTGGGCGTATGTTGCTACCTTAGGCGAGGGTGCTTCGAATTATATTGATACTGATGTAATAAACGGAAACTACTATACTTATACAGTTAGTGCAAGCGATGGCGGTTATTGGAGCGGTTTTGATGCAAACGGTGTTACAATAGCAAGATTGTCTACACCGACGCTTAATTATGTAAATGCGGAAGACTGGCATGGCTGTGCTTCATTGTATTGGACACCTGTTGATGGTGCAGATGGATATTATGTATATAGAAAAGGCGGTTCGTTAAGTAGTTATGATTGGCAGTTAATTGCTAATGTTCAAGGTGGATACTCCAGTCATTATTTAGATTATACCGCTACAAGCACAAACTGGAATTATAACTATACCGTTGTAGCATACAAGGGTGAAAGCAGAAGCTCTTATAACCCACAAGGGCTTGAATTCAATTATATGACTGCCCCTGTGATTACAAAAGCATTCTCTACGAATTACGGTGTTTACGTTGAGTGGCAAAAGAATGACAGGAAAACAGAGAGCTATAATATTTACAGAAAAACCTGGAATAGTAATTGGGAGTATGTAGGCAGTACTTGTGATACTTGGTTTACTGATACAACTGCAAGTTCCGGTGTGGATTATATTTATACTGTAGTCGGTGTGTATAAAACCAATAACAGCGCATTTATCAATGAAGGATGGGCTGTAAAATATTTGGCTACACCTCATTTGAACGGTGTTTCTTTTGACGATTATAATAATGCAATCGTTAACTGGAATTACGTTGGTGGTGCTGAAAAATACCACGTTTATAGAAAACTCAGTTATGAAACCAACTGGAGTTTTGTTGCAGAAGTATATGATACATATTATTATGATACTTCAGAAAAAATTTCAGGAGAAACATATACGTACACAGTTATCGCATATATTGGGGATTATGGAAGTGCATATGACAATGTAGGCGTTTTCGGTCATTTCCTTTCCGCACCAAATGTGAACGCATATAATGTATATAATTGGAATTCTTCTGCCATTCAGGTTGATTGGAATTATGTAAATGGTGCTACAAGATATGATGTTTACAGATGTGATTACGGATCAAATAACTGGATGTTAATTGCGGGTGGAGTAACATCTGATTCTTACGTTGATTATACAGCAAATCCATATTATGGATACAGTTACGCCGTTATTGCGGTAAATGATTATGCAAGCAGCAAATTTAATGTGGCTTCAGTACTTGCAGTTCCTACTGCCGGTTTGGAATATTGCACTGTAGGTAATGAGGGTGGCGTTCATTTAGGCTGGACTGCTCTTACCGATGGCGTTATTTATCATGTTTACAGAAGGACAATTGACGGGTATTGGGAAGAAATCGGAACAAGTACAACGAATTATTTCTGTGATTGGTCACAAGAGGCGGTTAATCAATATTTCATATATACTGTAACAGCTGAATATTATGGCTATTATAGTGGTTTTGATGGTGTTGGTATTGCGAATTTCGCTGAAGTCAGAAATTTGTACGGTGTTCTTACAGAGGGTGAGACGCCTTTTATAACAGTAAATTGGGAGCTTGACGGCTTCACTCAGTGGTACGAGCTTACAAGAACTGTTAATGGACAAACGGTTTCGCTCGGCATCTTTTCTTCAGACAGCGGTGTTACTCAGTATGTTGATACAGATATCAGCATAGGTAATGAATACACTTATTCTGTAAAAGCAAGCTGTGACGGTAGATTTTATAAAATAAATTCAACCACAGTTAAATATCCTTTACCACCTGTTCCTGTAACACCTGTGGGTGGTGCTAACGGATACGTAAGCGAAGGAAAAGTTTTTGTTGACATTGTATGGGGATACGTTGATTATGCAGAAAGCTATACAGTTTACAGACGCACAGACGCAACTGATTGGGTGGCTTTGGCGACAATTTCTGTAAGTGATTTAGTTAACGGACCTATTTATACAGATACAACAGCAGAGTTCGATATTAATTATTATTACACTGTTGTAGGTAATGCACCAAACAGAGATAGTCTTTATGATAACAATGGTGTTAGTGCTATTGTATTAAAACCCGTTTCACATCCGTACGGCGTTACTGTAAAGGAAGATATTATCAACACTCAGACGGTTGCTGTTGTTGGTTGGGATGCTGTTGATAAAGCAGAATATTACAGCGTTTTCAGAAAAGAAGCTAATAGTGATTGGGTATATTTAGGAACTATCTGGGACGGTAATTGTTCGTTCGTTGATTATAACATCGTTAGAGGTATTAAATATACCTATACAGTTACTGCAGGTGCTACTAACAGAGGAGAAGCGGCTAATCCTGTAGGTGCAACATTCCGTTGGAACATAAACGGCAAAGATTTTGTTTATGACGGCTTTACAGGTCTTTATGAGTGTTTAGGTACATGGTATTATTTTGAAAACGGTGATATAAACTGGAATGCAAACACTCTTGTGAAATATGGGGACAGTTGGTTCTATGTTTTAAATGGTGAAATTGCTTGGGACTATGTCGGACTCGTTTGTTTCAATGACGTTTGGTATTATGTAGAAAATGGTGTTGTAAACTTTAATGCAACAACGTTGGTTTACTTCTATGGCGACTGGTACTATGTAGAAAACGGTGTTTTGAACTGGAATTATACGAATCTCTTTTATTTCTGCGGTGACTGGTACTACGTAGAAAACGGTAAAGTAAACTTCAATGCAACAACTTTGGTTCATTTCTACGGTGATTGGTACTATGTAGAGAATGGTAAAGTAAACTTCAATGCAACAACATTGTGTTATTTCGGTGGTGACTGGTACTACGTAGAATATGGTAAAGTAAACTTTAATGCGACAACCTTGGTTTATTTTTGCGGTGATTGGTACTATGTAGAATATGGTAAAGTAAACTTTAACATGACAACCTTGTTCTATTTCTATGATAAATGGTACTATGTGGAAAACGGTAAAGTGAACTTTAATGCAACAACAGCATTTGAATTCTACGATGAATGGTACTATGTAGAAAATGGTGTAGTTAACTTTGAAGCAACTACTTTGGTTTACTATGGCGATGCTTGGTATTACGTAGAAAATGGTAAATTGAAATTTGATGCAACAACATTATGCTACTACTGTGGTGAATGGTACTATGTAGAAAACGGTAAAGTTAATTTTGATGCAACAAAATTATTCTGCTTCTATGATGAATGGTACTATATAGAAAAAGGTGTTCTTAATTGGAACAGCGAGGCAATTGCTACACACGATGGCGTAAGATATTACGTTTCGGGTGGTAAAATTGCTTGGGATTATACAGGTGACGTTGTGATAAACGACATTATGTATAGAGTTAAAGATGGTGTTGTGTTAGATGTTGCTTTTGATTTGAATCCTGTCTATGGAAATGGGGATTTGGACATTAACCCTGTTTATTAATTAAATAAAAAAAGAAAAGCTCTGAGAGTCTTACGATTCTCAGAGCTTTTTTCAAGACTATAAGCTTGTTCTATTTAATATTAAATAATTCTTTTGCGTTTTTTGATGTTATATCTAAAACCTCTTGAGGAGCAATACATTTAATTTCTGCTACCTTTTCAGCTACGTATGGGATGTAAGCTGAGTAGTTTCTTTTTCCTCTCATCGGTACGGGTGCCATATACGGACAGTCCGTTTCAAGAAGAAGCTTTTCTAAGGGGAGCATCTCGGCAACCTCAACGGGTTTTCTTGCATTTTTAAAGGTTAAAGCACCGCCAAGACCGATATACATACCAAGCTTCAGAACCTCTTTAGCCATTTCGGCACTGCCTGAAAAGCAATGTAAAACGCCTTTCGGTTTATGCTTTTTCAAAATATTTAAGGTATCCTCGTGAGCTTCTCTGTCGTGAACGATTATAGGTAAATTAAGCTCTTTTGCAAGTAATATCTGCTCTTCAAAGACTCTTTTCTGAGCTTCCTTATTATCTTGACGCCAGTAGTAATCAAGACCTATTTCACCAATTGCCACGCATTTTTTATTTTTAGAAAGCTCTCTTAAAATTTCAATATAATTTTCAGGTAATCCGTCAACCTCTTCGGGATGTACACCGCAAGCAGAGTATATATAATCGTATTCCTCGGAGAGGGCGATAGAGGCTTTAGAGGAGTCTAAATCCGCACCGCAGTTGATAACGCCACAAATGCCCGATTCCTTAAGGGAACCGAGCATTTCTGTTCTGTCATCGTTAAAAGCTTTATCTGTATAATGTGCGTGTGAATCAAATATATTATTCATTAGCTTAACTGGGTGCCTGCGGGCATACCTTCAACGAATGCAACTTTAACGTCTTCTTCAGAAACCTCACCTGCAAGAAGCATACCGTGGCTTTCTACACCGCAAAGTGTTCTGGGAGCAAGGTTTGCAACGATAATAACCTTTTTACCTATAAGGTCTTCGGGGCTGTACCATTTTGCGATACCTGAAGCAATTGTACGAGGTGTTTTTGTGCCGTCGTTAAGAGTAAGCTGAAGTAATTTCTTTGCTCTCTTAATAGGCTGACAGTCTGTAACCTCAGCAACGCGAAGCTCAACCTTTGCAAAATCATCGTAAACGATTTCTGCAAGACCCTCAATTTCCTTTTCCTCTTCCTTTTCTTCATTTAAATCGGGAAGAGAAGCTTCGATTTCAGCAAGTGTTTTTTCAACGTCAAGACGTGAGAAAAGGGGAGTAGCAACGCCTACCTTGTCGCCTGCTTTAATAGCACCGAAGCTGTCAAGTGATTCAAGAGTGTTAACGTCTGTGCCGATTTGCTCAAGAATTTTATCACTTGTTTCAGGCATAAAGGGCTTAAGAAGCACTGCTACGAAACGAATGCTTTCAAGAAGATTGTAAAGCACGGTACCAAGTCTTGCTTTCTTTTCTTCATCCTTTGCAAGAGCCCAGGGCATTGTTTCATCAATGTATTTGTTGCAACGCTTTGCAAGGTCAAATACAAGAGAAATAGCATCGCTAACTTTATAAGTATCAAGAAGCTTTGCAACGTTTGAAAGAGTGCCTAAAGCAGTTGCTTTAAGGTCTTCGTCAATTTCCTCTGCTGCTGTAGGAGCCTGAATAACGCCGTCAAAGTATTTGTTGTTCATAGCAACAGTACGGTTTACAAGGTTACCTAAGGTATTAGCAAGGTCAGAATTGAAGCGTTCAATTATTGTTTCATAAGTAATTGTACCGTCCTGAGCGTGAGGCATTTCGGAAAGAAGATAATAACGGATAGCATCAACACCGAAACGGTTGCAAAGGTCATCAGCATAAATAACGTTGCCCTTTGATTTGCTCATTTTATCATTACCTGAAAGAAGCCATGGGTGACCGAATACCTGCTTAGGTAAGGGCTCACCGAGTGCCATAAGCATAATGGGCCAATAAATTGTATGGAAACGTAAAATGTCCTTGCCGATAATGTGAACGTCTGCAGGCCAATATTTTTTATACATCTCTGACTGATTGTCAGGGTCGTAGCCAAGACCTGTGATATAGTTAAGAAGAGCGTCAACCCAAACGTAGATAACGTGCTTTTCGTCACCGGGGAAAGGAATACCCCATTTGAAGGTTGAACGTGAAATACATAAATCCTGAAGACCGGGCTTGATAAAGTTATTTATCATTTCTTTTTTACGGCTTTCGGGATAAATAAAATCGGGGTTGCTTTCGATATATTCTTCAAGCTGTTTCTGATATTTGCTCATTTTGAAGAAATATGCTTCTTCCTGTTCTTTGCGAACTTCTCTTCCGCAGTCGGGACATTTACCGTCTACAAGCTGACTGTCTGTGAAAAAGCTTTCGCAGGGCACACAGTACCAACCCTCGTAAGCACTTTTGTAAACGTCACCTTTATCGATAAGCTTTTTAAAGATTTTCTGTACTGATTCCTCGTGGTCTTTATCGGTTGTACGAATGAATTTATCATAGGTCGTATTAAGACAGTCGCAGATATCCTTGATTTCGCCTGCAACCTTGTCAACGTATTCTTTAGGAGAAATACCTGCAGCTGCGGCATATTCTTCGATTTTCTGACCGTGCTCGTCAGTACCTGTCTGGAAGAAAACATCATAGCCTTGCATTCGTTTGAATCTTGCCAAAGCATCAGCAAGAACGATTTCGTAAGAGTTACCTATATGAGGCTTACGAGAGGTATACGCAATAGCGGTTGTGATGTAATAAGGTTTGTTCATTGTTTTATATCTCCTTTATACCTCTTTCGAATGGGAAAGAGGTAAATTTATTATTGTGTGTTTAAGTCGGGTTTATTCGGCTTTTAATTTGAGAGTTACCTTTTCAATGCCTTTAGCATCAATTGTTACGGTGATGTCACCTTTTTCACCCTTTGTTCTTATCCAGAATGCTCTGTCACCGCCAACGAGGGGAAATTCGGATGGACCGATAATAGAAGCGGCACCCTTAACAGTAACCTTAACTGCAGAATCTGCAAAAGGCACTCTGTTGCCGTTCTGGTCACGGGCGATAATCTGAATTCTTGTTGCATCATAGGTATCTTCCTCGCGAAGAGTGTAAGAATCTGCTTTAACGTCAAGGTTAAGAGATGTTACCGCATTTCTTACAACGGTAGCAACGCATTCACCGTTGATATAGCCTTCAAAAGCATAGGTGATTTGCTCGTTACCCCAACCGCCAACGTATTTTGTTACGATATCAAACATTCTGTTAAAGGGGATTTTGCCTACAACCATTGCGGCACCGGCTTTTACGAATTTTGATGGTGGAAGCTTCCACTGTTTAGTCTGAGCGGCAATAAGAGTATCAGTAAGAAGAGCTGCTGCTTTGGGGTCTAATCCGTCATCAACTGTGAGAGCATCACCGATAAAGTCGGCTGCAATCATAGGGGGATGGGGAAGATTTTTAAACTTTGAATCCTTGGGATAAATAGTGCTTGTATATTTACCGTTTTTATAAAGCTTAACGTAATCACAGTTTGTAAATACCCAAACATCGCCAATAACTCCGCCGGGATGCTCACCGATATCCATAGCAGAAGCAACCTCAAGGAAGGGCTCGTTTTCCTTCTGTGAACGGTAAATAGCCGCACCGAGCTTCGGCACACGGAACATATCCGTTACACCGTGATAGCAAATTCTGTCACCGCTACCGAAGTCCTTGTGAGTGTTATAGTCAGCCATACACCAACCGATAGCACCGCTTGTACGACTGTTGCCGTAAGCAGAGTTAAGAACTCTTGTGTGACGTAAGGCATGCTCGGAACGAACGCCCTCTTTATCAAAGCTCTTTGTGGGGAACATATGACCGTTATGCTCTGTTACAAGGTAGGGTGCTTTAAGACTTTTTGTAACTATAGCAGGGGGTAAAAGATTTATCGCACCGCCTGAATGGATAAAGTCATTCATTGTGTAAACGTCTTCTAAAAGATGACTGAAGGGCATATTTCTTACGCCACCTGTCTGGCGGGTGTTATCAAGAGAACGGGCAATAGCATTTGTTTCTGTGTAAAATTCGTCACAGTCAAGACCCTCGTTAACACGAACACCCCAAAGGATTACGCAGGGGTGATTTCTGTCACGTAATACCATTCGACGAACGTTGTCCTTTGCGATTTCACGCCATTCACCGTCGCCTAAATACTGCCATGATGGCATTTCTGTAAATACAAGAAGACCTATTTCATCGCAACGGTCAAGGAAGTGAACACTGTCTGGATAGTGAGAGGTTCTCGCAAGGTTAACACCAAGCTCGTATTTAAGAAGATCAGCATCTGCCTTTTGAACGTTTTTAGGCATAGCGTAACCAACGTAAGGGTAGCTTTGGTGACGGTTAAGACCGCGAATTTTAATCTTCTTACCGTTAAGGTAGAAGCCGTCTGTCATAAATTTACATTCTCTGAAGCCGAAGCGCACAGAGATTTCGTCTTTATCATCAAGCTTGATTTTCATTGTGTAAAGGTTAGGGTTATCAATATCCCAAAGCTTTACGTCTGAAACTGCCCATTTTGCGTTTATAACAGTACCTTTGAAATCAGTTTTCTTTTCGCCGATTACTTTGTCACCGTTAAAAAGAGTAAAGGTAAGCTGACCGCTTGTGCTTTCGGAAAGAGTGATATCCATATCAAGCACTTTTTTGGGCTGTAATACATTAAGGGTACGGATAAATGCGTTGTCAATGTAAACCTTGCTTACCTCTTCGAGCCATACTTCTCTGTAAATACCGCCGTAAACAAGGTAGTCTACAACGTTACCGAAGGGCGGAATTTCACTTCTTTCTGATGAGTCAAGCTCAACTACAAGAAGGTTACCCTTTGCTTTTACTTTATCTGTAATGTCAAAGGTAAAGGGATTATACGCACCCTTATATTCACCGATAAATTCACCGTTAAGATATACCTTTGAATAAACTGCCGCACCTTCAAAATGAAGAATATAGCGTTTACCCTCAGCTTTCTTACCGATGTCAAAGGTCTTACGGTAACAGCTGACAAACTGATATGATTTTTCATCAAAATAATTTAAAGGTAATTCTTTATTGGTATGGGGAATATCAACTGTTTCGAAATGACTGTCATCATATTTTTTCCGGGTCATTTCTTTTTCGAAAGCAGGATAATATTTCCAACCGAAGTTAAGTGATTGTGAAGTACGCATTTTATCACCCTTTTCCAAAATACTGTTACAAAGGATTATACCCTTTTATTTTATACTATTACAAATAGTATGTCAATAAATCTTCTTTTTTGTTTTGCAGCTTGCCTTCTATTACGGCATCTAAAAGTGTGTCAAGTGCTTTGCCTATGTCCTCGCCCTTAAGACCTTTCTTTTTAAGGTCATCACCTGTTATTGCAAGCTGAGCTATTTTACAGCACTCGTTATTCTTTTCTGTTTCGTCAAGCCATTTTAAGCACTGCTCAGACTCCTTGCTTATATCTCGGTAGCTTTCGCTTAAAGCTCCGCGGTCACTTTTTTTAATTGTTAAAAGAGTTTTAATATCATCAACAGTTTTATTTTTTAAATGCTTTTTTAAATCGGCCTTTGAAAGCGGTGGCTCAAAATCGTGGTTTGCAACAAGAAAAGACACTCTGTTTATTGTCTTTTTATCAAACCTGAGTCTTGTTAATATTTCGCGAGCCATATCACCGCCTATAGTGGCGTGATTTTTAAAGGTACTGTTACCGTTTTCGTCAAGCTTATGAGTCGGTATCTTACCTAAATCGTGAAGAAGCATTGTAAGACGCAAAATTTTATCCTGAGGGATAGTATCAACAGTATGGCAAATGTGCTCCCATACGTCGTAGGCGTGTTTCTTACCGTATTGCTTAAAGCCTACCGCAGATTTTATTTCAGGAATAAAAACAGATAAAACGTCCCAATATTCCATTAAAATATTAAATGCATTTTTACCGCATACAAGCTTTGAAAGCTCAACCGCTAATCTTTCTGCAGAAATGTTTTTCAAAAGGTCCTTGTTATCGTGTATCGCTTTTGCGGTTTCACTTTCAATCGTAAAGCCTAAAACGGAAGCGAAACGCAAAGCTCTCATTATACGAAGCCCATCCTCTTGGAAACGAGCAGAGGGGTTACCTACGGTTTTTATTATACTACTATATATATCCTCTTGTCCGCCGTATAAATCTACTAAACCTGTTTTATCGTTATACGCTAATGCATTTACTGTAAAATCCCGTCTTGAAAGGTCATCGCTTAATTTTTTAGTAAAATGCACGTTTTCAGGGTGTCGGTTATCGTTATAATCACCGTCCACACGGTAAGTTGTAACCTCAAAGGGTGTTTTATCTATAACCACAGTAAGAGTGCCGTGCTTAAGCCCCGTATCAACTGTTTTATAGTCTTTGAAAACCATTACGGTATCTTCGGGTGAGGCTGAGGTGGTTATATCCCAATCCGTAGGATTTAAACCCATTATTGAATCTCTAACTGCACCACCAACGCAAAAGGCTTCAAACCCTGCGTTTTCCAACAGAGTGATGATAGTTTTTGCTTTTGAGGGGATATTAAGAGTCATAAGGGGGTATCCTTTCAGTAAAATATGCATATTTATATATATAATGGTATATATTATGACTGTAAAAACACAGTGTGTCAATAAAAAATTACAATTTGAAGCATTTTATGGCATAAAAAGGGGGTAAAAGTTACAGTTTGTAATTTCTGCAATTGTTACAAAAGAAGTTACAGAACACTTGTCGTTTTTTAGATAAACACACTCAAAAGTGTTTGATTTATGTGTTTCGTGTTGAAAACCTTTGTGAAAAGTCAACAAAAACATCAAAATCGTTTATTTGACTTAAATAAAAAGTTGAGTATAATACCAAGTGCCATCGGATAAAACGGCGTTTTTGTTAGTAGTATAGAATCGAATTTGTGACAGATTCGGTGCTTTATTGCCAATAAAAAAGCCTACAACGGCAGCTTATAAAAGTTGCTTGTCTAAGGAGAATTATACCATGACAGTCAGACAAATAGGCGAGATTGCAGTGCATTCACCGCTTAAAAGAGCTCTTCTTTTAGTTATTGCGGTACTCTTCTTTCTTTCCGGAACTGCTTTCGCCGTACCGCCTGTAATGTACAATGTTACTATTTACGACGGTTCATCAGTTACAGAGGTTACTACAGCTGAAACTGATGCTAATAAGATTCTTGAAAATGCAGGAATTAAAATTGATGCTTCTAAAGCAGATGAAGTTGACCTTTGCAAGTTTACAAAGCTTGACGGTAGCGAGATTATCATCAACAGAGGCGTTCAGGTTTCATTAAATAGCTTTGACGGTACAGAGAAAACTGTATACGCAAACGGTACTGTTAAGGATGCCCTCGAGAAAGCAGAAATGACAGTTCCTTCAGGTTCTGTTACAAACTATTCTATGGATACCAAGCTTAAAAAGAATATGGTAATTGAAATTTACGGTGTTTATAACGTTACAGTTAAATGTGACGGTGCCGAGCTTACTTTTATAGTATCAGGTAAAACAGTAAATGACGTTATCAACACTCTTCAGATTGAGCTTAACGGCGATGATTTTACAGAGCCTGCTCTCAATGAAGAACTCAGCGAAGGTATGGTTATCGAGGTTTTAAGAGTAACCTACGCTGAACGTTCAGAAACAGAAGCTATTGATTACGAAACTGAATACACTTATTCAGACTCTCTTAACAAGGGCAGAACAAAGGTCCTTGAAAAAGGTATTAAGGGCGAAAAGGTTGTAGTTTACAGAGATCGTTATATTAACGGTCAGCTTGCAGATACAACAATCGCTTCAGAAAATGTTACAAAAGAGCCTGTCAGAGAGCTTGTGCAATCAGGCACAAAGGTTTACAGTAAACCTACATCAATTCCCGTAGGTAAGCCTATCAGCGAATTGAAAGCTCCTGCATCACTTACAATCGGTGCGGACGGTGCTCCCACAAACTACAAATCAGTTATTAATGCTCAGGCAACTGCTTACTGCATTCCCGGCGGCATTACCTCAACAGGGAAGGTAGCTCAGGCAGGCTACATCGCAGTTGATCCCAAAGAAATTCCTTACGGAACTCAGATGTATATAGTATCTGCAGATGGCAATTATATTTACGGTTACTGTATAGCAGCTGATACCGGTAGCTACATCTACGACGTAGACTGGACTGTTGACCTCTTTATGAATTCAACAGAGCAGTGTGTTAATTGGGGTAGACGCGATATTATAATTTATATCTTATAATAAGGAAATCCACTGAACAGAGTTCAGTGGATTTTTTGTGAAATTAAATTGCAAGTTGCAAATGGCAAGTGGCAAATTTCGGAACTGCGTTAGCATTGTAAAAGATATAGTTGGCAAGTTAAAAGCAGCAACCTTTTCTTTTATACAGGATTGTTTAATTTGTTAAGATACCACTAAACGTCAGTTCAGCGGTTATTTTTTGCATAATATACAGAAAAAATGAATAATATACAGTTTTATGCATATTTAATTTTGTATGTTTGGGGTTTATAGGGGTTACAGGTCTTGTGTAATATATATAAAAATATACAAAAACAATCGGTGAAAAGCAAGGTTTTATTGCAAAAAGCCAAAAATGAATGAAATGATAATTATTTATGTAAAAAGGTTGACATTTTTTGATTAAAGGTGTATAACTATGCATATCGAATGAATATTTTTGCAAAGAGCATAGCTCTTATGTATGGAGGAAATAAAAATGGATAAGAAAAACATCAAAAAAGTAGTTCTTGCTTACTCAGGCGGTCTTGATACTTCAATCATCATCCCTTGGCTCAAAGAAAATTACAACAATTGTGAGGTTATCGCAGTTTCAGGTAACGTTGGTCAGGCAAGTGAGCTTGAAGGTCTTGAAGAAAAGGCTATTAAAACAGGTGCTTCAAAAATTTACATTGAAGACCTTACAAAAGAATTCCTTGAGGATTACGTTTTCCCTTGTGTTCAGGCGGGTGCTGTTTATGAAGAATATCTTCTCGGTACTGCTTTTGCACGTCCTCCTATTGCAAAAAGAATTGCTGAAATTGCTATTGCTGAAGGTGCAGACGCTATCTGCCACGGTTGTACAGGTAAAGGTAACGACCAGGTAAGATTTGAGCTTGCAATTAAGGCTTATGCTCCCGATATGCCCATAATCGCTCCTTGGAGAGAGTGGGATATCAAATCTCGTGAAGAAGAAATTGCTTATGCTGAGGCTCACAACGTTCCTCTTAAAATAAACAGAGAAACAAACTACTCAAAGGATAAAAATATCTGGCACCTTTCACACGAAGGTCTTGACCTTGAAGATCCTATGAATGAGCCCCTTTATAACAAAGAAGGCTTCCTTGAAATGGGCGTTTCTCCCGAAATGGCTCCCGACAAGCCCACATACGTTACAATTCACTTTGAAAAGGGTATCCCCACCGCAATTGACGGTGTTGAAATGGGTGCTGTTGAGCTTGTTACAAAGCTTAACGAGCTTGGCGGTGCAAACGGTATCGGTCTTCTTGATATCGTTGAAAACAGACTTGTTGGTATGAAATGCCGTGGTGTATACGAAACTCCCGGTGGAGCAATTCTTTACAAGGCTCACAACGTTCTTGAAACAATTTGTCTTGATAAAGAAACTGCACACTACAAAGCACTTGTTGCTCAGAAGCTTGCAGAGCTCGTTTATAATGCACAGTGGTATACTCCTCTCGTAAAGGCTATTCTTGCTTTTGTTAAATCAACTCAGGAAACAGTTACAGGTGACGTTAAGCTTAAACTCTATAAGGGTAATATGATTAATGCAGGCGTTTGCTCACCCTTCTCACTTTACGACCCCGAAATTGCTACATTTGATGAGGATGAGGTTTATAATCAGGCTGATTCAGCAGGCTTCATCAACCTTTACGGTCTTCCCATCAAGGTTATGGCAAAAATGAAAGAGAAAAACGGTCTCGAGAAATAATTAATAAGATTTATTTGCACGTTTAGTGCCGACATAAATGACGGAAACTAAACGTGCAATAGCACTTTTGAAAGGGTATTTCAATTATGGATAAAATGTGGGCAGGAAGATTTTCCAAGGCTCTTGATAAAGAGGCTGATGACTTTAATTCATCACTTCATTTTGACTGTAAAATGTTTAAGCAGGATATCCAAGGCTCAATAGCACACGCACAAATGCTTGCAAAGCAGGGGATTATCACTAAAAATGACTGCGAAGAAATCATTGACGGTCTTTCTTCAATTCTTGACGATATAATTGCAGGAAATCTTACCTTTGACAGCGATGCTGAAGATATTCATATGTTTATCGAAAGCGAGCTTACTGCCCGTAAGGGTGACGTTGGTAAACGTCTTCACACTGCAAGGAGCAGAAACGATCAGGTTGCAGTTGATATCAGACTTTTCCTTCGTGATGAGGCTGAAAAGGTAAACGATTTGCTTTATACGCTTATAGAAGCTATTGTTAATAAAGCAGAGGAAAATCAAGACGCCATTCTTCCCGGCTATACTCACCTTCAGAGAGCACAGCCCATAACCTTTGCTCATCATTTACTCGCTTACGCACAGATGTTTATGAGAGACTGCGGCAGACTTTCCGATGCTGTAAAGAGAATGAATTATTCACCTCTCGGCTCTTGTGCTCTTTCAGGTACAACCTATGATACTGACAGAGAGTTTGAGGCAGAAAAGCTCGGCTTCTACGGCATTATGCAGAACAGTATCGACGGCGTTTCCGACAGAGATTTCTGTGTTGAGCTAATGAGTGCATTTTCTGTAATTATGATGCACCTTTCAAGATTTTCCGAAGAGGTTATTCTTTGGAGCTCCTGGGAATTTAAATTCGTTGAGCTTGATGATTCATATACAACCGGCTCAAGCATTATGCCCCAGAAAAAGAATCCCGATATGGCAGAGCTTGTAAGAGGTAAAACAGGTAGAGTTTACGGTGACCTTTTTGCTCTTCTTACCTCTCTCAAGGGCTTACCTCTTGCTTATAACAAGGATATGCAGGAGGACAAAGAGGCTATTTTTGATAGCATCGAAACTGTTGAGAAATGCTTAAGCATTTTTGCACCTATGATTGCAACAATGACAGTTTTAAAGGAGAATATGTATTCTGCAGCGCAAAAAGGCTTTATAAATGCAACTGACCTTGCAGACTACCTCGTTAAAAAGGGAATGCCCTTCCGTACAGCTTACAAAATTGTAGGCCAGACGGTTGCAGAGTGTATCGAAAAGAACAAGGTTCTTGAAACTCTTACTTTAGATGAATATAAAGCACACAGCGAGCTTTTCGAAGAGGATTTATTTACTGAAATTTCTCTTGAAACTTGCATTAAGAAAAGAATTTCTGCAGGTTCAACAGGGTATGAATCAGTTAAGAAGCAGATTGAATACGTTACGGAGTTTATAAATGGCAAAAAAAGTATTTATTGACGGTAAAGCAGGTACTACCGGTCTTAGAATATATGAAAGGCTTGAACAGTTTGAGGGTATCGAGCTTATAAGCCTTGACGATGAAAAAAGAAAAGACAGAGAATGCAGAAAAGAAGCACTTAACAGTGCGGATATTGCATTTCTTTGCCTTCCTGATGATGCAGCAAGAGAATCAGTTTCGCTTATTGAAAACGATAATACAGTTGTTATTGATACCTCAACTGCTCACCGTACGCTTGACGATTGGGCATACGGCTTCCCCGAGCTTTCAGCTTCTCACAGAGAAAAGCTTAAAAGCTCTAAAAGAATAGCAGTTCCCGGTTGTCACGCAAGCGGTTTTATTTCGTTAGTTTATCCCTTGATTGAAGCAGGTGCTTTAGACGGTAGCGAAAACCTTTCCTGCTTTTCTCTTACGGGCTATAGTGGCGGCGGTAAAAAGATGATTGCTGAATACGAGGAGGAACCCGACGAGCTTTTAGGAGCACCCCGTCAATACGGTCTTACTCAGAATCACAAGCATCTTAAAGAAATGGTGAAAATATCAGGGCTTAAAAATGCTCCTGTATTTTGTCCTATAGTTTCAAACTTTTATTCAGGTATGGAGGTTACCGTGCCTGTATTTAAAACAGATTTGAAAAACGGATTCGATATAGAGAAAATAAAAGAAGTATATAAAGCAAAATATAACGGACCTATCGTTAATTACTGCGATAACTTAAATGAAGAGGGCTTCTTGTCCTCTGCGTACCTTTCAGGTATGGATAATATGATAGTTTCCGTTTTCGGTAATGAGGACAGAATTATTTTAACTGCACGTTACGACAATTTAGGTAAAGGTGCTTCAGGTGCAGCTGTTGAGTGTCTTAACATTGTTTTAGGTAACGATGACACAACCGGACTTGAAATAAAGAAGGTGTAAATATGGAATTTATTGAGGGCGGTATTTGTGCCGCAAAGGGTTTTACTGCAGGCGGTATTCACTGCGGTATAAGAAAAAATAAAACTAAAAGAGATTTAGCTCTTATTTTCAGCGAGAAAAAAGCATCTGCAGCAGCAGTTTACACAACAAATCTTGTAAAGGGTGCTCCTCTTGCAGTTACTAAAATGCATTTGATGAACGGTACTGCTCAGGCAGTTATCTGTAACAGCGGTAACGCTAACACTTGTAATGCAGACGGTATTGAGGTTGCGCAGAAGATGTCAAAGCTTACGTCAGACGTGTTAGGCATTGACGATGATGACGTTGTGGTTGCTTCTACGGGCGTTATCGGTCAGCCTCTTGATATTACACCTATCAAGAATTCTATAAATGACCTTAAGGCTTCTTTAGGCAACAACAGTAAAGAAGCCGCAGAGGGTATTATGACAACCGATACGGTTTTAAAAGAGGTTGCCGTATCCTTTGATATTGACGGCGTACCTTGTAAAATCGGCGGTATTGCAAAGGGCTCAGGAATGATTCATCCTAATATGGCAACTATGCTTGTATTTATTACTTGTGACGTGGCAATTGCTCCCGATATGCTTCAAAAGGCTCTTTCAAGCGATATTCAGAATACTTTTAATATGGTTAGCGTTGACGGTGATACCTCTACAAACGATATGGTAGTTGTATTATCAAACGGTATGGCAGGTAATAAAGAAATTACTGAAGAGGGCGAAGCTTTTGATACGTTTATGAAAGCTCTCAATACAGTTACTGTTTACCTTTGCAGAATGATTGCGGGTGACGGCGAGGGTGCAACAAAGCTTCTCGAATGTAAAGTAACGGGTGCAAAAGACGAAAAAACTGCTAAAACAGTTGCAAAAAGTGTTATTTGCTCATCACTTACAAAGGCCGCTATGTTTGGCGCTGATGCTAACTGGGGTAGAGTTCTTTGTGCAATCGGTTACAGCGGTGCAGAGGTAGACGTTAATAAGGTTGACGTTTCATTCACTTCAGCAAAAGGTACAATTCCCGTTTGTAAAGACGGTGCAGGTATTGATTTCTCGGAGGAAATTGCAAAAGAAATTCTTCTTGAAAAAGAAATTATCATAAACGTTGGTCTTAACTCGGGTGATTATACTTCAACTGCTTGGGGTTGTGACCTTACATACGAATACGTAAGAATTAACGGCGATTACAGGACGTGATAAAATGGAAGAAATGAATCTTACTAATCTCCAGCGTGCCCAGGTTATTACTCAGGCACTTCCTTATATTCAGAAATATCATAACAAAATCATTGTTATTAAATACGGTGGAAATGCTATGATAAGCGAAGAGCTTAAAATGCAGGTTATGGAGGACATAGTTCTTCTTTCTCTTATCGGCGTTAAGCCCGTGCTTGTTCACGGTGGCGGTCCCGAAATTTCTGAAATGCTTAAAAGAGTAGGGAAAGAAAGCGTTTTCGTTGACGGCCTTCGCGTTACCGACAAAGAAACTGCAGAAATCGTTCAAATGGTGCTTGCAGGTAAAATCAATAAGCATCTTGTAAATCTTTTAGGCGAGTACGGTGGCTCTGCAATCGGTATTTCAGGTATTGACGGTCATCTTATTGAGGCTGAGGTTAAGGATGAAAGATTAGGCTTTGTTGGTGAAATTACAAATGTTAACGTTCAACCTATTCTTGACCTTTTAGAAAAAGATTATATTCCCGTTGTTTCAACTGTAGGTTGCGATAACGAGGGTAACGTTTACAATATCAATGCTGATACTGCCGCTGCATATATTGCAGGTGCAATGAAAGCAGAAAGACTTATAACAATGACGGACATTCCCGGTATTCTAAAGGACGTTTCCGATCCTGATTCGCTTATTAAATGCGTAACTATTCCCGAAGCTTACAAGCTTTTCGAAGACGGTGTTATTTCAGGCGGAATGATTCCTAAGGTTGAATGTTGTATTGACGCTATTAAAAAGGGCGTTCACAAGGTTACTATTCTTGACGGTAGAGTGCCTCACGCAATTCTTCTTGAAATGCTTACCGATGAGGGTGCAGGTACAATGGTAAAGGCGGAATAAAAATGTCTATTAAAGAAATTGATAAGCAGTACGTTGCAAATACATATGCAAGGTTTCCTATTGAGCTTGTAAGCGGTAAGGGCAGTAAGCTTTATGATGCAGACGGCAAGGAATATATTGATATGGGTACCGGCATAGGTGTAAGCGTTTTCGGCGTTGGCGACGAGGAATGGGTAAGGGCTGTAACAAATCAGCTTACAAAGCTTCAGCATACCTCAAACCTCTATTACAGCGAGCCCTGCGCATTACTTGCGGAGCATCTTTGCAAAAGAACAGGTGCTAAAAAGGTGTTCTTTTCAAACTCAGGTGCAGAGGCTAACGAGTGTGCTATAAAAGCGGCAAGAAAGTATGCCGCTACTAATAAGGGTGCAGAATATTATAATATTATCACCTTGAATAATAGCTTTCACGGCAGAACAATAACAACTCTTGCCGCAACGGGTCAGGATAATTTCCATAAGGATTTTCTTCCTTTAACCGAAGGCTTTTTATATGCGGATGCAGGTGACCTTCAGGGTGTAGAGGGTCTTTTAAAAGAAAACAAGGTTGCAGCGATTATGTTTGAAACTGTTCAGGGTGAGGGTGGCGTTGTACCGCTTACTCAAGAATTTGTTTCAGGTCTTAAAAAGCTTGCAGATGAATATAACGTGCTTTTAATCGTTGACGAGGTGCAGACGGGTAACGGCAGAACAGGTGCCCTTTACGGATATATGAAGTACGGCATAACACCCGATATCGTTTCAACTGCAAAGGGTATAGGCGGTGGGCTTCCCTTAGGGGCTACAATGCTTTTTGAAAAAACGGAAAACGTATATACCCCCGGTGACCACGGCTCAACCTTTGGCGGAAACCCCGTTGCAACTGCAGGTGCATTAAATATTCTTGAAAGAATTGACGACGAGTTTCTCTCTTCTGTTGAAAAGAAAAGCGAGTATATTATTAACGAGCTTTCCTCTGCAGAGGGCGTTAAGGGTATAACCGGTCTTGGCCTTATGCTTGGTATTGAAACGGAAAAAGACGTTAATGAAGTGCTTTCATATTGTCAGCAAAACGGTGTTTTGCCAATAAAAGCAAAAAACAAATTAAGACTTTTACCGCCTCTTAATATCTCTTTCGAAGATTTGGAAAAGGCGATTAACGTTATTAAAAAAGCGTGTGGAGTGAACTGAAATGAACTTAAAGGGCAGAGATTTTTTAAAGCTTTTAGATTATACAAGTGAAGAAATTGAATATCTTATAAATCTTGCAGAGGACCTTAAAAAGAAAAAGAAAAACGGAATCCCCCATGACACACTCAAGGGTAAAAACATTGCTCTTATATTTGAAAAAACAAGTACAAGAACACGTTGTAGCTTTGAGGTTGCCGCAAGGGATTTGGGTATGGGTGTAACCTACCTTGACCCTAATGCTTCTCAGATTGGCAGAAAAGAAAGCATTGCAGATACTGCAAGAGTTTTATGCTCAATGTATGACGGCATTGAATACAGAGGCTACGGGCAGGAGGTTGTTGAGGAGCTTGCAAAGTACTCTTCAGTACCTGTTTGGAACGGCCTTACAAATGAATTTCATCCCACACAGATTCTTGCAGATTTCCTTACAATAAAAGAGCAGTTTGGCACACTTAAAGGTCTTAACTTCGTTTATATGGGTGACGCAAGATACAATATGGGTAACTCTCTTATGGTAGGCTGTGCAAAAATGGGTCTTAACTTTACCGCTTGTGCACCCCAAAAATATTTCCCCGATTCAACTCTTGTTGATGAATGTAAGAAAATTGCAAAAGAGAGTGGCTCAAAGCTTTGCTTTGAAGAGGACCCCATAAAAGCAACAAAAAATGCAGATATTATTTACACAGATATCTGGGTTTCAATGGGTGAGCCTGAGCTCGTTTGGGCAGAAAGAATCAATGACCTTGAAAGCTATCAGGTTAACTCAAGGCTTATGAAGAATGCAAAGGACACAACAATCTTTATGCACTGCCTTCCCTCTTATCACGATAAGAAAACTGAAATCGGCAAACGCATTTGCGAAAAGTTTAATATGACCGCTATGGAAGTTACCGACGAAGTGTTTGAAAGCGAGCAGTCAGTTGTTTTCCGTGAGGCAGAAAACAGGATGCATACAATTAAAGCAGTTATGTATGCAACTCTTTAAAAATCAATTCGGCTTGCTCATTTGAGTTGACGATTTTTAAGTTGATACAATTCCTGAAATAGTTTTTAATATTATTACAGAAGCTATCATCAGCACCGTAGTTTATAATTACTACGGTGCATTTTTTATGTATTCCGCAGAATTCTAAAAAGTCAGTAAGATTGCAAATGCGGTTATAAATTTCCTCGTCATCAGAATAAAGGGGTAAAGAAAGAGTGTAGCTTTCCTCACGCCAGGTTACCAGCTTAAAGACGAAAGAAAGTAAAACGAAAATTATACCTAAAATCCCAAAGATTAAAGCAATAATATCAGAAAACATAAAAACACCTCCTGCAACATTTTATGCAGAAGGCGGGAATTTGTTATTGAATATAAAAATCCTCGTTGCTTAACACAACGAGGATTTTTTAAAACTTTAATTAAACAAGGTCGTAAGCTTTTACGCACTCTGCGAATTCGTTCTCAGTAAGGAATTTGCCGTGACCGAAGTCTCTTGCATGGAAGATAACCTGATCTTCAGTAACCTCAACGTAAAGACCTGTTGCGGGGTTGTTGTAAGTACCGTCTTTGTTGTCGATACCAACAGAGGGAACGTTAACACCGTGAACGTTATTAGCCTCGTTGATTGCCTGATATGTGTTTTTGCCGAAGCCTGTGTGAAGGTGACCTGTGATAAAGAATACGTTCTGATATTTAGAAATTATATCGTAAACATCATTTGACTGATCGCCGATACTACCTGTGAAATCGTAATCGTTTTTACGCTCGTAAGTGGGGAGAGTGCCTGTGCCGTCAGAATTACCTGAACCCCATGTGTTAGGAAGACCGTGGGACTCTGCAAGAGGATAGTGGGTAAGAACGAAAACGGGTTTGCCTGTTGCAGTAGCTTCTTTAAGATTAACGTTGAGCCACTGAAGCTGAGCGTTGCTGATGTAAGCATCTTCAAAACGAGATTCATCAGAAGCTAAAATAAGGAATGTGTAACCGTTAACTACATGTTTGTAATAAGCGTTGGGGTATTCAGTTGTTGTACCGTTAAGGTCATTCATCATACCATAGAAACGGTCTTTACTCTGTTCCCATTCACGAAGACGGATATCATGGTTACCGGGAGCTAAGATGAAGTTTTTTGTGTTGAAATCACGGATGTATGATGAAAGTCTCTGGAATTCATCTTCCATACCGTTTTCAGCTACGTCACCAACGATAATGAAAGCATCAAGCTCTTCATCTGAATTCAAAATATCCTGAGAAAAAGCCATAAGGTTAGCTTCTCTTTCAGGCATATATGTACAAATCTGAGTGTCACCTGTAACAACGAAATCTATGATTGCATCGGGGTTTTTGTTTTGAACAGGGTCATGAGTTGAGGGAACGGTAACCGCACCGATTGCTATAAGGAAAGACATAAGCAATGCGGAAATTTCGTTGAACAACTGGGTTAAATATTGCATTGTCATAATATAATACCTCTTTTTATCGATATTTTTTTAGATTATAACATTTTGGAAAACTTTAGTCAATGTTTATTTTAATTTTCTCTAAAAACATTACAAATTATAAGACAAACTTTTATTATTGAAAAAGTATATAATATATGATATTATAAGAAAGAATATGATTACTTTTTACAAAAAGGAGCTTATTATGGAAAGATTGCTTACAAGATGGGGAAAGACTCTTGATAAAAACTTACCCCTTAATGATTACCCCCGCCCTCAGCTTAAGAGAGACAGCTTTATTAATCTTAACGGTGAGTGGAATTATGCTATCTATGATCAGTACAAAAAATTCGGCGGTTATCAGGGTAAAATAACTGTACCGTTCAGCCCCGAATGTATTCTCAGCGGTGTTGAGAAAATTTTACAGCCTAACGAAGTGCTTTATTACCAGCGATTATTTGAATTCAGAAGAACTAATCACAGAGTTCTTCTTCATTTCGGTGCAGTTGATTATAAATGTAAGGTTGTTTTAAATAACCGCGAGGTCGGTACTCACGCAGGCGGTTATCTTCCTTTTACCTTTGACGTTACAACATATATTCTTGACGGCGAAAACGATTTAAGAGTTATCGTTACAGACCCCACCGATACAGGCACTCAGGCAAGAGGTAAGCAGACCTTTAAAAGAGGCGGTATCTGGTATACACCTCAGTCAGGCATCTGGCAAACTGTATGGCTTGAAGAGGTTTGCGAGGGCTATATTGAATCAATAAAGCTTACTCCCGATATTGATAACGATGAAATTACTGTTGAAGTAAAATACAACGGTAAAGCAACGGACGAAATGGCAGCGGTAGTGCTTGATAAGGGTGAGGTTAAAACCGCGGTTAAGCTTACAGACGGTAAAGCTACAATCAAGCTTTCCGATTATGAGCTTTGGAGCCCCGAAAATCCTTACCTTTACGATTTGAAAATTGCTGCAGGTAACGACCGAGTTGAAAGCTATTTCGGTATGAGAAAATATAGTGTAGGTAAGGATGACGAAGGTACACCCCGTCTTATGCTTAATAATAAGCCTTATTTCTTCAACGGTCTTCTTGACCAGGGCTATTGGAGTGACGGTATGTATACCGCACCGTCAGATGAAGCTCTTATTTACGATATTCAGACAATGAAGGATTTAGGCTTCAATACCTTAAGAAAGCATATTAAAATTGAGCCTCTTCGCTGGTATTATCATTGCGACCGCTTGGGTATGATAGTTTGGCAGGATGCCGTAAACGGTGGCGGTAAATATAACTTTATGGCTATAGGTACGGCTCCGTTTATGTCAATGCTTTTCAATAATAAGCATGCGGGTAAGGTGTCAGACGGTTCTGACCATTTCGGTTATTTTGCACGTAAAGACCCTGCAGGTCGTCAGAAATATTATTACGATTCTGAGGAAATGATTGACCTTCTTTATAACGTTACCTCTCTTGCTCTCTGGACACCATTCAACGAGGGTTGGGGTCAGTTTGAAAGCGAAAAGGCTTGCGAATATTACAGAGAGAAAGATCCTACCCGTCTTATTGACCATGCAAGCGGTTGGGTTGATCACGGTGCAGGTGACGTGAACAGCTTCCATATTTACTTTACACCATTCTTATTCCCCAAATATAGTAAAGACGATGAACGTCCTATTGCTCTTACTGAATTTGGCGGGTATTCAATGCAGCTTAAAGACCATTGCTTTAATAAAGATAAATTCTTCGGCTACCGCAAGTATTTCAAGCAGGAAAGCTTTGATAACGCCATTAAGAATCTTTATGAAAACCGTATTTACAACTGTATGAAAAACAAAGGGCTTTCCGCAATTATTTATACAGAGGTAAGTGACGTTGAAGATGAGTGTAACGGTCTTCTCACTTATGACCGCGAGGTAATTAAAATTACACCTGAGGTTATGAAAGCAGCTAACGAAAAGTTAAAATATTAAGGATATTTTTATGAGTGTATTTAAAATAGGTGCATTTCCTCAAAAAATAACGGAACGTTTTGACGTTGAGGGCAAAATAAAGTCAATTGCCGTTTCTTGCGACGGTACAATATATGCCTGTGCAGAGGAAGGACTTGTAAAGTTCGTAAACGGGACGGGCTATCAGCTTTTTGCAGACGGTAGCTTTACAAAGGTTTACTGTGATAAAAACGGCAGAGTTTTTGCTTCTAAAGATAAAACTGTTTATCAGATTACTGATAACGGTGCAAAAGTCTATGCAGAGTTTAATTACCCCGTAGTAGATTTAAAGGGTGATAATAAGCTTTACGTTCTTACGGTTAATTCTCTTCACGTTGAAGACGACGATGGATTTTTTCCCCTTCAGGAAATGGAGCAAACTGAAAGAAGCCTTGCAGTAAGCGGTGAAAAGGTTTGCGTTGCAAGTGAGCTTTGCCTTCAAAGAATGGAGGGCAAAAGAAGAACGTGGAGATGCATTTTCCCTGCTCATTCAACAATGCCCGAAATTCATATAAACGTTATCGAGTTCGATAAAAACGGCTACCTTCTTGTAGGTGCTGACGAGGGCTTGTTTATTTACGACTACAAATGCGGTTGGTACAGCAATAACGAAATATCTGCGTTACCTAAAGAAACGGTTTACGATATCTGCGTTTGCGATGACGGTAGCTTTCTTTTAGGTACAGATGCAGGTGCTGTTGTAATTAAAAACGGCTCGAAAAAATATCTTCCTGCTACACGTTATGCTTTTGACACTAACGTTACCGCAGTTGCATTTTGTAACGGTGAAATCTTTACTGCATCAGAGGGCGGTATTGTTAAAATTACTGAAAAAGAAACTACTATGGCAGAGAAATCACAGTATTTCTTTGAGCTTACAGAAAAGCATTTTCCCAGAAAGCAAGGCTTTGTTACATGGATAAAGAATAACGAGAATACAAATTGCTCTTCTTATACAGATAACGATGGACTCTGGACTCACACTTACCTTGCAGCCCTTAGTATGTGGTATGCGGTTGAGAAAAACGAGGAAGCTTTAAAGGCGGCGAGAAAAGCAAAGGATGCGATGCTCTTCTTAACAAGAGCCCCCGAAATCAAGGGCTTTACTGCCCGTGCAGTGCGTTTCCCCGATGAAAGAGGCTGGGGGACAAATTTAGAAAGCAACGTTATAGGTAGAGAATGGCACCGTTCATCAGACGGTAGCTACGAATGGTTAGGTGAAACCTCAAGTGACGAAATGACGGGTCATTACGTTGGTTTTTATCTTTATTACGACCTTTGTGCCGATGAAAGCGAAAAGGCAGAAATAAGAGAAGCGGTTTGCAACATTACCGACCATATTTTAGATAATGACGGTTATCTTATTGATAAAGACGGTAAGCCTACATCATGGGCTTGCTGGAATGAAAACGCTCTTAATAACGATAGTATGTGGTCTTGGGAAAAAGGCGTTAATTCTCTTGAAATGCTTAACTTCCTTAAGATTTCTTATCATGTGTCAGGTAATGAAAGATACCTTGAAAAGTACAACGATTTGATTAGTAATCATCATTTCCTTTTGAATGCATCATATCATAAGAAGGATGACGGTCATTCCTGTCATATTGACGATAATCTTGCGATGATGAATACTATCTCTCTTCTTCTACTTGAAAAAGACCCTGCTATAAGGCAGTATCTTTTAATGGGTCTTGCTTCTCATTATGAATATGAAAAAATAGAGGGTAATCCTTATTTTGCATTCGTTTATAAAGGCTTTACAGACGCACCCTGTGATGTTGATACAGTAGTTAAAGCCTTAATGGATTATCCGCTTGAAATGGAAAACCGCAGAATGATAAACAGTAACAGACGCGATATAGAAATGGATGAAGAGCCACTCCTTTGGTATGAAGAGCCTCACATTAAAGTTCCGTTTGCTTGGGATGAAAGAGGGTTTTCAAGGCTCGGTCTTAATCCTTTCTCAATTGACAGCGGTTACCCTGACAGACGTGAAAGCGGAATGTCATTCCTGTTTATTTATTGGTTAGGCAGATTTTTAGGAATTATAGAGTGATAGGCGGAAAATTAAATGTCGTTAAAAATATTTGTTACAAAATACGTTGCTCAGTTAAAAGCACTATCCCCGAAATACGATACAATTTACACTGTTTCAAAGGATGAGCCTATTGAGTTTGAAGATAGCAGTAACGTTAAGCTTTCTTTTGCAGCTATAGCAGACACTCATCTTGTAGATAATGAGGGCTCTGAAAAGAATCTTGCAAACTTCTTTGAGGATATAGGTAACACAAAAGAAAAATTTGATGCTTTTCTTATGGCAGGCGATATCGCCGAATACGGAAAGAAAAAAGAATATAAAAGATTTTTTAGTGTTACTGATAAACAGACCGTATTCCCTCACGTTTTTCTTACAATGGGTAACCACGACGTGCGTTTTCAGTATAAGAGAAACCAAAAAATCATTATGGATAAGGTTAACGAGTATCTTAAAATAGATACTAAAGGTAAAAGCTATTATTCTTATGACGTAAACGGTTATACTTTTATCGCTATCGGTACAGAAAAACGAGTGCTTGAAAAGGCTTACATATCTCAGGAGCAGATAGACTTTCTTGATAAAGAATTGGAAAGAGCTACTAAGGACGGCAAACCCGCTTTTGTAATGTGCCATCAGGCATTCGCAGAAACTCACGGTCTTCCTGAGGTGTGGAAAACGGGGGATATGGGCGAACAGTCAGACCTTGTAAGAGCTGTTATGGAAAAACACAAAAACGTATTTTTTATAACAGGGCATCTTCACGGTGGAATCTTTGAGGGGACATATGAAATTCTTAATAAAGAAAACAACGTTCATTCTTTAAGCGTGCCCGGCTACCGTAAGGAAAATAACTTCGGCATAAAGGATTGCGGTATCGGTTATTACTGCGAGGTATACGACGATAAAGTGATTTTTAAAGCACGTAATTTCCAACAAGGTAAAAACGTTGTGGGTGACAGCGAATTTTTAAGAATAGAAATCGGCTTGATATGATATACAATTGCAAAAAATCAGATGAAGATATAAAGTCTTCATCTGATTTTTTTGTATCTTTAATTATTCAGTTACCTTATCAACGGTTATATTGATTTCGTTGTTTTCTACTATTGCAAAGCCATCGGAAATATGGGCTGAAAAGATTTTTTCGTCATTAACGGTTGCGGTTACCTCACCTTCAGCGAGGGCAAAAACTGCTTTTGTATGACCCTTTCTTATACCGTAATATCCCGAAAATTCACCGTTTAGCTTGTCAGCTATCGGTAAACGGATGCCGTCGCATTCTATAACGGGAATCTGACGGTCAACGGTAAAGAATTTAACGGAAAGTAAATCCTTCATATATATCACCCGTTTTCCTTTTTGTATGCAGAATAAACGTCATCAGCAGTGCCTGACATAAGGAAATACTGCTCGGGAATCGTATCAAGCTCACCTGAAAGAATACTTTCAACGCTATCAACGGTTTTTTCAAGGGGTACGTAAATACCTGCCTGACCTGTAAAGCCTTCTGCAACATGGAAGGGCTGACTCATAAATCTTTGAACTCGTCTTGCTCTCTTAACCGTTAATTTATCTTCGGGTGAAAGCTCATCCATACCAAGAATTGCAATAATATCCTGAAGCTCTGCATATTTCTGTAAAACACGTTGAGTTTCTTTAGCAACCTTGTAATGTCTTTCGCCAACGAAATCGGGTGAAAGAGCTCTTGATGATGATTCAAGAGGGTCAACCGCAGGGTAAATACCAAGCTCAACAATCTTTCTTGAAAGAACGGTTGTTGCATCAAGGTGAGAGAAGGTTGTTGCGGGGGCAGGGTCTGTAAGGTCATCTGCAGGCACGTAAACCGCCTGAACAGACGTGATTGAGCCGTTACCCGTTGAAACAATTCTTTCCTGAAGCTTACCCATTTCTGAAGCCAAGGTAGGCTGATAACCAACCGCTGAAGGCATTCTTCCCAAAAGGGCGGAAACCTCACTACCTGCCTGAGTGAAACGGAAAATGTTGTCTATAAAAAGAAGCACGTCTTTATGAGCTTTTTCTCTGAAGTATTCAGCCATTGTAAGACCAACAAGCGGTACGCGAAGTCTTGCGCCTGCGGTTTCATTCATCTGACCGAAAACGAGAGCAGTTTTATCAATAACGCCTGACTGCTTCATTTCGTTCCAAAGGTCGTTACCCTCTCTTGAACGCTCGCCCACACCTGCGAAAACAGAGTAGCCGTCGTGCTCAAAAGCGACGTTACGGATAAGCTCCATAATAAGAACGGTTTTACCTACACCTGCACCGCCGAAAAGACCGATTTTACCACCCTTGACGTAAGGCATCATAAGGTCGATAACCTTTATACCTGTTTCAAGAATATCATTTGATGAAACGATTTCTGCAAAAGAGGGAGCAGCGTGGTGAATAGGCCATTGACTTTGCGTTTTTATAGCTTCACCGTTATCAATAGGTTTACCTGTAACGTTAACCATTCTGCCCAGGGTTTCTTCGCCTACGCTGATTTTTATAGGCTCGCCTGTATCAATAGCCCTCATACCTCTTGACATACCGTCGGTAGGATTCATAGAAATACATCTTACCTCACCGTTTCCGAGATGCTGAGAAACCTCAAGAGTGTATAATTCATCGTTTACCTGTATATTAAGTTCATTAAAAATATCGGGAATATCATTTATTTCGAATAAAACGTCTACTACGGGGCCGGTTATTCTTTGCACCATTCCCACTGAGCCTTTTGCCATAAATTATTCTTCCTCTTTCATTGTGTATTCGGATGAGATTTCAATAACGTCGGCAGTAACCTGACTTTGACGTTGGTGATTGATTTGCATTTCTAACTGTGCACTGTATTCACAAGCGGTATCGTATGCGCTACGCATTGTCGTAAGTGTTGCAGCCTGAGCACCTAAAGCAGTTTCAAGAATCTTTTTATAAAGAATAGAAACGAGTATTTTCTCGGCAGTACAGTGAATAACAGTCTGCCTGTCGGGAACAAATAAAGGCTCTTCAACGCTTGAAATTGCCATATCATCAAAGGTGAAAAGCTCTTCGCAAACAGGCTTTTGCACCATCATATTTGTATATTTAGGATACACTATTTTCACTGACGATATTTCGCCGTTTTCAATAAGCTTTTTAAGCTCGGTGAATAGCTCGTATGCATCAGAATAAGAGGGTACGTCCGAAAATAAATATGATTTTGTGTAAGAAATTTTCTTGTTATCAAGATAATCCGTGCCTTTTTTACCGCAAGTAATTATCTTCGGTGCTTTCTTTTGCTCTCTGAGAAGCTTTTCAAAGAATGAGGTAAGCTCACTGTTAAAGCTTCCGCACATACCTTTATCTGACGAGAGCAAAATATATAATATCGGTGCATCGGGATTTTTTAATGAGAAAACTGAATTTATGTCATTACGGAAGCTCTCGTACATATGTCGGCATTGCTCTTCATACTTTTCGCAATCGGAATAAAGAGCAGATAGCTTTGCGTATTTTACCGTAGATGCAGTTTTCATAGCTTTAGTAATCTTTTGAGTTGAAAGAATTACCTGAAGCTTCTTTTTAAGGTTCTGTATGGTAGCCATAATCAAAACCTCTCAATAAATTCATCAAGAGCCTTGTTAAGCTCTGTTTTGAGTGTATCGTCTAATTTTTTAGCGGATTTTACTTTGAAAGAAAGCTCTGCTTTTTCTGCTTCAAAGAAACGGTAAAGCTCTTTTTCAAAGCGTTCCATATCTTTTACTTCAACATTTTTAGCATAGCCCTCGCTGACAGCGTAAATCAAAACTGTCTGTAATTCGTCTGCAATAGGTGAATATCTACCTTGCTTGAGGGCTTCGGTAAGTCTTTTACCTGCCTCAAGAGTAGCCTTTGTTGCATCGTCAATATCTGAGCCGAATTGCATAAATTCTGCAAGCTCTCTGTATTGAGCGAGTCTTGTACGAAGGCTTGCGGAAACCTTTTTCATAACGGGGCTCTGAGCCGCACCGCCAACACGGGAAACGGAAAGACCCACGTTTATTGCAGGGCGTTGACCCTCGTTGAAAAGCTCTGCATCAAGGAAAATCTGACCGTCGGTAATAGATATAACGTTTGTGGGGATGTATGCTGATATATCACCTGCAAGAGTTTCGATTATGGGAAGTGCTGTAATTGAGCCGCCACCCAGCTCATCCGAAAGGTGAGCCGCTCTTTCAAGAAGTCTTGAATGAAGATAGAAAATATCACCGGGATAAGCCTCACGGCCTGACGGACGGTGAAGCAAAAGTGAAAGCTCACGGTATGCAACGGCGTGCTTTGAAAGGTCATCGTAAACTATAAGCACATCCTTACCCTCATACATAAAATGCTCTGCCATTGCCGCACCTGAGAAGGGGGCAATATATTGAAGCGCAGCAGATGCTGAAGCGGGGACAGCAATAATAGTTGTATAATCCATAGCGCCCTTTGCCTGAAGCTTTTCTTTAATTTCAGCAACGAGTGTTTCTTTTTGACCGATTGCAACGTAAATACAAATTGTATTTTTACCCTTTTGGTTAATAATTGTGTCAATTGCGATTGCGGTTTTACCTGTCTGCCTGTCACCGATAATAAGCTCTCTTTGACCTTTACCGATAGGTACAAGAGCGTCAATAGCCTTAATACCTGTGTGCAAGGGGGAGTTAACGGGGGCTCTGTCGAGAATTGCAGGAGCCTTAAATTCAATGGGTCTTCGTTTTTCATAGGGAAGATAGCCCATAGCATCAATGGGTTTACCTAAAGCGTCTACAACTCTGCCTAAAAGGGCATCGCCAACGGGTACGGAAGCGATTCTGCCTACACGCCTTACACGGCTATAGGATTCAATATGAGCAAATTCGCCGAAAATAACGCAACCGATACGGTTTTGTTGAATATCGAGAACCATACCCTTTTCGCCACATTCAAATTCAACAACCTCACCGTACATAATATCGGCAAGACCGTCCATCCAACAAATACCGTCTGAAACGGATATAACACGGCCTAATTGATATTTATGAATTTTAGGTCTGAATTCTTCAGCCTTTTGGGTGAATTCCTGAATAAGTAAGCTTACGGTGTCGTCGTCCATAATCGGCTCGTGGTTCATATTCTTTTCGAAGTGGTAAAGCTCTTCGCTAACAGTACCGTCGTAAACGGTATCACCTATACGAAGCTTAAGACCACCGATAAGAGTATTATCCTCAAGCACCCAAAGAGACGTTTTACCGCCTACGCTGTCAAGAAGCTCTGTTGTTGCTTTATCAATTTTATCAACTAATTCCTTTTCAAGAGGGAAAGCAGAGGTAACAGTAACGTAAAGCACGTCGTGATGCTTAAGGTAAGACATATCACCGTCAGTTAAACGGATATCAGCTAAAATAGTATCAACTACCTGAGCGTCAAGAGCCTTGATTTCTTTTGCATACTTTTCATAAGAGAAAAGCTTAACAACGTTCTCTTTCATAACCGAGAAAAGCTCTTTTCTTGCATCCTCAATCATTTGGCGGTGAATTTCGCTGTACTCTCTTTCACCGAAGGCTTTTATTGAATTTATTTTTTCTTCTACGCTTGCCTTTGCTTTTAAAACCTCTTCAGTGTCAGTATCTTCAATAATTTCTTGAGACACAGGCTCAAAAACGGGCATTTCTAATTTTTCGATTTCTTCAGCCTCGTCAAGAGCCTTGTTTATTTTTTCAAGGCGGCCACCGAAAATACGCTTAATTGTTTTTCGACCCGCTAAAACAACAATGGCAACAAGAATAATAAAGTTAATTATTACGTATTGTATTTCCATAATTCTCAAATCCTATGTGAGATTATATTTTTCGCAAACAAAGCCGCCGCTGTTTCCATTTTAGGAGCAACGGAGTCAACGATTTTATCGTGTTCTTCTTTAATACCTTCTCTGTATTTTTGCACGTCGTCAAGGCATTGTCTTTGTGCGGCTTCAATTTCTTTTTTGCTCTGAAGCTGTATTTGTTCAAGCTTCTGCTTTGATTGTTTTCTTTTTTTCTCTTCAAATAAAGCTTTTTCTTTTTCATTTTGAGCTTTGTTTTCGAGAATTAACTTTTCAATAGCGTCTTTTTTCTCTTTAGCAGCCTCTGTTTTTTCGCGGCGGCTGTCCATTATTTTCAAAATGGGAGTAAAAAGTAAATTTTTAAGTATTACTGTCAAAAGCAAAAAGCAAATTACAGTCCAGACCATTATTGATGGTTGAATATTCATAATTTACTCCTTAGAAAATATCAAAACCGAGTTTTATATAGGTGAGTTTCTTTTTCGGGATATAAAAATCAGATTTTTGATATAAGCATAAATGCGATAAGAAGTCCGTAAATTGTAAGAGCTTCCATAAGAGCAAGAGCAATGATGAGAGTTGAACGGATATCCTTTGCGGCATCGGGCTGACGGGCAATGCTTTCCATTGCGGCTTTTGCTGTCATACCCTGACCGATTGAAGGACCAAGTGTACTGATTGCGATTGCGATTGCTGCTGCGATTGCGATAATTGCTGAGTTTGTCATATTTATTACTCCTTAAAATAAAAATTTATTCTGTAACCTCGTCAAGATAAATCGAAACGAGCATTGTAAATACCATTGCCTGTAAAGAACAAAACAGTAAAGAAAGCACCATCATTACTACGGGAGCACCGATAGGGAAGATGTGATACAGCTCTTCCGTAACCATTTCTTCGCCGAAAATGTTACCGTAAAGCCTGAGTGCCAAAGAGGCAGGCTTAATTATTTCATCAAGTAAAAGAAGGGGTAGCATAAAAAACATCGGTGTAACGAAATGCTTGAAATAATGTTTTGCATTGTGTCGTATACCTGAAATCTGTAAAAACAGGAAGGTAACAATACCTAACGCCGCCGTAACGGAAAGAGAGGCGGTAGGAGCTTTTACGTAGTCGGTAAGACCTACACCGGGTATCATACCCGAATAGTTTGAAAAGATAATGAAAATAAAGAGCGATGCAAGGAATGTAAAATATTTTCTTGATTTCTTTTTGCCCAGAATGTCAGCAAAGAAATTGTCAAGATATTCTACACCGGTTTCAATAACGTTTTGAAGCTTACCGGGTCTTTCCTTAAGACTCTTTTTAACTATAAGCGACAGCAACGTGATAGCGAGAAGCATTATCCACATCGTAACAACCTCGCCCGTTACGTCAAGTATACCGAAAAGCTCAATAATAACCTCTGATTTTTCACCCATCGGCTTCACCCTCCTTTTCTTCTTTTTTAGTATCGGTTGTTTTATTAAAGCTTAAAAGCTTTTTTGTAAAATAAACCATAGGTACCGTCATACCTAAAACTGCTCCGACAAGTAAATACATTACGTTTGCAACTTCGGTTTTTGTTCCGATAAAGTAAACTAAAACAAGGAAAAGTACCTGTAAAACCTGCCGTGCCATAGTTGTAAAAAGAAATTTGTCAGGCGTTTTTATAAGCACCTTCTTTGAAAAAGTGTAGTTTATGAAAGCTACTAAAAAACCGACAATTGCCGCAACTAAAGCGCCAATAATATCCGGATTCATATAATCACCAGCTTATACTAATTTATTATAGCGAATATATTGTATTCACTCTGTATTATAGCACTTTGATTTCAATTTTCAATAGAATATGTTACTTTTTTAAAGGGGGTGAAAAAGCAGTTTTTTGTTCATAATGTACATTAATTTGACTAAACAAAAGTTGGAATAATATTTGCTTAAAAATTCATTGACATAGTAATTTTGCTGTGGTAAACTATATACGAAAAAATATAGGGAGGCCTTTCTCATGGAACACATTAAAACAATTGAAACACGTAATTTGTGTGAAAGTGCAAAAAACGGTGGTTGTGGCGAGTGCCAGACATCTTGTCAGTCAGCTTGCAAAACAAGCTGCGGTATCGCAAACCAGGAATGCGAAAACGTTAAAGAAAGCAAGTAATTTTACATGCCGAAAAGCCGCCGGAACGGGCGGCTTTTTTCGTGAAGGAGATATATTTATGATTCATCAGTACAAGCAAGGTGGCTACAATATCGTGCTTGACGTTTGTTCAGGTGCCGTTCACGTTGTGGACGAGGTAGCTTACGATATTATTGCTATGTTTGAGGATAAAGAAAAGGATGAAATATTGAGCATTTTATCCGAAAAGTATAAAGACCGTGACGATATCACCGATAACGATATTGAAGAGTGCTATTCTCAGGTGCAGGGCTTAAAGGATTCAGGGAAGCTTTTTGCTCCTGATACGTTTGAGTCTATGGCGGGTACACTTAAGCAGAAAACTGCAGGCGTTGTAAAGGCTTTGTGCTTACATGTTGCTCATACTTGTAACCTTAACTGTGCTTATTGCTTTGCAAGTCAGGGGAAATATAACGGTGAAAGAGACGTTATGAGTCTTGAGGTCGGTAAACGTGCTCTTGATTTCCTCGTTGAAAATTCAGGTAGCCGTCATAATCTTGAGGTTGACTTCTTCGGCGGAGAGCCTCTTATGAATTTTGACGTGGTTAAAGAGCTTGTAGCGTATGCGAGAAGCATAGAAAAAGAGCATAATAAAAACTTCCGTTTCACGCTTACAACTAACGGTGTGCTTGTTGACGATGACGTTATTGATTTTGCTAATAAAGAATGTAGCAACGTTGTTCTCAGCCTTGACGGACGAAAAGAAATTCACGACCGCTACCGTGTTGACTATGCGGGTAACGGCAGTTGGGAAAAAATCGTTCCTAAATTCCAGAAATTCGTTGAAGCAAGAAACGGTAAAAATTATTATATGCGAGGTACCTTTACCCACGCAAACCCCGATTTTATTAAGGATATTCAGCAAATGCTGGATTTAGGCTTTAGTGAGTTAAGTATGGAGCCCGTTGTTTGTGCACCGGGTGACCCCTCCGAGCTTACCGAAGAGGATTTAGCAATCGTAATGAAGCAATACGAGGATTTAGCCGATTTGATGCTTAAGAGAGATAAAGAGGGTAAGCCATTTACCTTCTATCACTATATGATTGACCTTACGGGAGGTCCTTGTATCTACAAACGAATTTCAGGCTGCGGTAGCGGTACTGAATATATGGCGGTTACTCCTTGGGGAGATTTATATCCTTGCCATCAGTTTGTAGGTGATGAAAAATTCAAATTAGGTAACGTTTGGGACGGTGTTACAAATAAGGAAATTCAAAGCGAGTTTGCCGCTTGTAACGTTTACGCCCATCCCGAATGTAAGGATTGCTGGGCAAGACTTTATTGCTCAGGCGGATGTGCGGCTAACGCTTACCACGCAACAGGCTCTGTTACGGGCGTTTATGAAAGCGGTTGCCGTCTTTTCCGTAAGCGTATGGAGTGTGCGATTATGGTTGCTATTGCAAGAGCTCTCGGAGAATAATTATGAATACTCCCATTTGTGATTTTGTACGTAGGTACAACGAAAATTCATCATTGCGAATGCATATGCCTGGTCATAAGGGCAAAAGCTTTCTCGGCTTTGAGCATCTTGATATAACAGAGTTTGACGGTGCAGATGATTTATATAACCCAACGGGTATAATAAAGCAAAGCGAGGATAATGCATCAAAAGTTTTTGGCTTTCCAACCTATTATTCTACTGAGGGTGCATCTCATTGTATTCGTGCTATGATGTACCTTGTGGTTATAAATGCAAAGAAAAACGGTAAAAAGCCCATTATTGCCGCAGGCAGAAATGCTCACAAAGCCTTTGTAAGTGCGGCGTCACTTTTAGATTTCAGAATTGCGTGGTTATATCCCGGTAATGATGAATCCTACCTTTCCTGCAATATTTGCCCCGAGGATTTCGAAAGCTTTCTTGAAAATGCTGAAGAAAAGCCGGTGGCTTTATACATTACAAGCCCCGATTATCTCGGTAATATTGCGGATATTGAGGGGCTTTCCCGAGTATGCCGTAAACACGGAATTCTTTTAGCTGTAGATAATGCCCACGG
The DNA here is from genome assembly GCA_017937865.1 of Clostridia bacterium. Taxonomy (GTDB): domain Bacteria; phylum Bacillota; class Clostridia; order Oscillospirales; family Acutalibacteraceae; genus DTU089. Next base: position 105,277 of record JAGBCU010000008.1, read on the forward strand.
AGCATATCTTAAATTTTTAGAGGAATCCCGCCATCCAATAGATTCAGGTGCTCATTTGTGTTGCGACTCTGCTCATAAAACCTTACCCGTTGTTACGGGCGGAGCATATCTTCATATAGCAAAGGGTGTTTCCGATTTTTCTCGTCAGAGTGTAAAAAATGCTTTGGCACTTTTCGGCTCAACAAGTCCGTCATATTTGATTTTGCAGTCTTTGGATGTTTGTAATTTATATCTTGAGGGCTATAAAAAGAAATTAGCCGATTTTCTGCCTTTAGTTGCACAAGCAAAAGCAAGTCTTGAGAAAAAAGGATATTGCTTCTACGGTGATGAGCCTATGAAGCTTACAATATCAGCTAAAGCTTACGGTTATACAGGTATTGAACTTGCAGATATTCTCAAACAAAACAATATTTTTTGCGAATTTTCTGACCCCGATTATCTTGTGCTTATGCCTACACCCGAAACGGAAAAAGCAGGGCTTGAAAGAGTAACGCAGGTTTTAGAATCAATCCCGAGAAAAGATGCAAAAAAAGACTCTCCACCCAAATTTACAAAGCCTGAAAAAGCTATGAGTGTAAGAGAAGCGTCTATTTCACCGTCAGAAATACTTCCCACAGAAGAATGTGAGGGGAGAATTCTTTCAGCAGTTACGGTAGGCTGTCCACCGGCAGTGCCGATTGTAGTTTGCGGTGAAAGAATAACAAAAGAGGTTTTGGACTGTTTTAAGTATTACGGGATAACTGAATGTAGTGTTACTTGTGAATAATTCAAAGAAAAAAGCAGAGCAAATTTGTTGCTCTGCTTTTTTATGCATTCAAGTCTCGCTTATAACTCAAATAGATAAAAAAATAAAGAGCAGCCAAAAGACTACTCTTTATTTTGGTCCGAGTGGCGAGACTTGTGGGCTCTGCCCACAATTTGCTACGCAAAATCCCGATTATGTTCGCCTTCGGCGAGGGAGTTCAAGCCTCGCTTGTAATTTGAATAAAATAAAAAAATAAAGAGTAGCCAAAAGACTACTCTTTATTTTGGTCCGAGTGGCGAGACTTGAACTCACGGCCTCTTGACCCCCAGTCAAGCGCGCTACCAACTGCGCCACACCCGGATAGCGAATGATATAATATCATATCATTTTGCATTTTGCAAGTGTTTTTTTGATTTTTTTATTATTTTTTTATGTTTTTATCAGGAAAAGTAAGAATTTCGCATTCGGAAGAGTTTATATACATATCTTCACACTTCCTTTGTGCCTCTATTAAGATGTTTATTGCTTTTTCTGTTGCCCGAAATAATTCGTAATACATCTCTTCAAAATCTGCCATACTTATCACCACGCATATTTTAGGACAAATAGTCCAAAAAGTCAATAGGACGATTTGTCCTCGGGTATATTAGTATTGGTGATATAAATGAAGCTTAGAATAAAAGATTTAAGAGAAGATAATGACCTTACTCAAAAGCAGGTTGCGGCAGTTCTTATGTGTGACCAATCGTTGTATTCAAAATATGAACGTGGTGAGAGGGCGTTACCTCTCGAATATGCTGTAAAGCTTGCGGAGTTTTACGGTAAAAGTGTAGATTATATAGTAGGCTTAACTGATTGATAATGAAAGTTATCAGTCAGTTTTTCTTTTTAAATTTTATGCCGGTTTATCCAATTCAGTATTCCACAGTATTCCATTTTACCGTTAGCAACCGAAAGACCTAAAAAAATAAGTTCTTCTTGTGTGTATTTAATTTTTATATCATTTAGTTGTAAGGTCATCAACATTGTAAGCACACCGATTCGTTTATTCCCATCAACAAATGCGTGATTGTTAGTTAGTGAAAACATGAGTCTTGCTGCTTTTTCTTCTACGGATGGATAGGCTTCATTATCGCCAAAACCGGACATTGCACTATATACTGCTGATTCCAACAGATTTTTGTCACGTAGCCCCTGACTTCCCCCAGTTCGTTCAATAAGCTTATCGTGTAGTGATGATATCTCGTCAGTTGTTAAAAGTATCATTATTTAGCCAACTCCAATAATGCATCTATATTTTCATCAATCAATTTGTCGGCAACACTGTCGATTTTGGCTTTGCGCATTTGCAAGGCTGCGGAAATAGTGTTGTATTCATCAAAATCTACAACAACATATCTTGGCTTATTATTTTTCAAAATAACAGCCATACCATTTTCGTCTACAGTTCTGACAACCTTTGAAAAGTTTTGATTTGCTTCGGTCATAGGAAGTAAATAGTCAGTATTTACCATCATTGTTTATCACCTCTGTTATATTATAACCAAAATATAGGATAAATGCAACCTATTTTTAAAATAATTGAGATAAAAATTAAATCTGAATAATAGAATGTAAAAAGGGAAGTGATGCTTTGCTTTTTCATTCTTTATTGTCTTTATCACCGCTTTCGGTTACAACTGTGCTTCTTACCTTGGCGGTTGTTTTTGTAAACGGCTTAACTGATGCTCCAAACGCCATTTCAACCGTTGTTGTAACAAGGTGTATGAAGCTTCGGTATGCTCTCATTATGTCGGCGTTTTTTAATTTTTGCGGTGTTACTCTTATGAGTAAAATAAACGATTCGGTGACTGTTACAATAAGCAATATAGTTGATTTCGGCGGTGATACAAGGAAAGCGAGTATTGCCCTTGCCGCCGCACTGTTTTCAATTGTTTTGTGGGCGGTTTTAGCTTGGTATTTCGGTATACCCACAAGCGAAAGCCACGCCTTGATAGCAGGGCTTACGGGTAGTGCGGTTGCTATAAACGGTGGCTTTAATGCAATCAATTCGGCTGAATGGATAAAAACCGTAAAGGGTCTTTTCGTTTCTTGCCTTTTCGGGTTTGTTGCAGGGTTTTTGATATGCAAAATTATAGTTACAATTTTTAGAAATATTAAAAGAAGTAACGGAGAGAAAATTTTCAAATACGGTCAGATTTTAGCGGCTGCCTCTATGAGCTTTATGCACGGTGCTCAGGATGGGCAAAAATTTATAGCGGTGCTTATGATGAGCGTGAATTTTTCGGGGGTAAGGATAGATGAAAAGCCCCACGAATTTATTATATTGCTCTGCTCTGTAATAATGGCTCTCGGTACTCTTACTGGCGGTAAAAAAATTATAAAAGCAGTAGGAATGGATATGGTAAAGCTTCAAAAATATCAAGGCTTTTCAGCTGATACAGCATCTTCAATCTCACTTCTTTTAAGTACGCTTTTCGGCTTCCCTGTTTCAACCACTCACGCAAAAACAACTGCAATGATGGGAGCAGGGGCTTCAAAAAGCTTAAAAACGCTTGACGTAAATACAATAAAAGAAATTGCATTAACCTGGCTTTTAACGTTCCCGGGGTGTGGTTTGTTGGGGTTTGTTGTGACGAAGATTTTTTTGAAGATATTTTGAATTGCAGTGAGGAATGATAAATTGAAGATTTGCGAAGCCTATCCCTTTTTTTACCGCAGGTAAAAAAAGGGATAAATAGTTTTTCTATCCGTCTAAACCTAATAGGTAAGAGAACTACCCACCACCGTTCCGCTTTAATAAACAGATAACAGACAGTATATCACACGGAATATACTGTCTGTTAATTTTTAATATATCAAAGAACGGTCCCCCTCCCTATGCTTCGCACAGGGAGGCAAGGCTATCGCAAATATTTAAGTTTTACTTCTTGCAAAGCTTTCCGGCATCCGGTGACTTCATTTCGCACTTCGCATTCCGAACTTCGCATTTATAATTGCGTCGCAGACCCTTAATTTGCCATTTCCCAATTTGTCACTTGCCACTAAAAAACAATGCATCGCCTAAGCGATGCATTGTTTTTAATAGTCTTTTCCCCAATTTTTGCGTTCATAGAACTTTTTATCGTGAAGATTTTTCTTTTTTCTTCTCTCTTTGTACCAACGCTTTTCCTGTCTTGTCATTTTAAAGGTGAATTTTCTTTCAGGTACCTTTTCGCAAAGGGGAGAAACTGATTTTGCAGCTGCTTCGTTAAGAGTGGAAGCGCTTATAATTACAATGCTTTTATCTTTAGGAAGAACGATTTCTTTTTCACCGTTTAAATCAAAGCTTACCTCAAAGAAGTACATAATTTTTGCGGTAACGTCTTCCCAATCCTTGTGACAATGGGTGATTTCAAGGGCAACCTTGCAATCCTTGATTTTTGCAACCTCTTTGAAATCATACATATCCCATTTCGCAGGTCTTTCGAAAATATCGTGTACTGTTTTTTCGGTTTCTTTACCGTCAACTTTAAATTTAACCTTTTTGTCACCGTCAAGAGATGCACAAAGTATTGAAAGCTTTTTCGCATTTTCGGGTAAAGCTATCTTCTGACCTTGTGCTACAAGTGCATTTTTTTCGCTATCCTTACTGATAACGTAATCAACGCCTGCAAAAGTGAATTTATCAGGAGTTATTTCGTAAGGCAGTGTGTATTTAAAGCCGCCTAACTCACCTTGCTTTGTGATTATGTTTTTATTAAAGGGCAATTCTACGGGAGTAGAAATTGCTTTTTCCGTAGTAGCTTCAAAATCTTTAAGCTTTAATGCAAAGGATTTTATTTCGTACGGCTTAAAGCTTGTTACAAGGTTTCCGTTTTGGGCGGTTGCTTCGCCTAAATATTCTTCGCTTGCATATACCTCTCTTGCACTTTCAATTCCGTTACCGAGAGTTAAAGTGAAGCTGTCAATATTTTTCTTTGTACCCTCACCGAGACGTACAATTATTTCGTCACTTTCTTCAGCCTTTTTAATTGCACGGATAATAACGGAATTATCTGAAATTGAGCCGAAGGAGTATTCGTTACCAAGAATGCCGTCGTGCTTTTCGCAAACGAAAGCCGCCATAGGCTGAATAAAGAGCCTTGCCTGAAGCTGAGTTTCTTTATCCAAATTTCCGTTATGACTGTAAATTGCAAAGGAATGTCTGTTAAGACCTAAATCCATCATTGATTGCATTGAGTCAATGCGGTAGTTGTGCATAGGTGTATGAACAACCGTTAAGCGAAGAGTGTTGTTGTCGAATTTATCCCAGCCGTATTTACATTCGCTTATAACCGAAACGCCGAAATTACCGCTTTCGTCAGTTAAATCAGCCCATTTTTGAGCAGGTACCTCGTAAAGCTGCTGGGTCATATTACCTCTTTCAATAGCGCCTAAGCCTAAATCGTAGGTAGCTTTTTCGTTATCAGCAGTAAATGAGAAGCAGTTTTTAGCCATTGTGCGAAGTGATTGCCACTCAATTTCAGAGTAAAACTCAACAGCTTCACCGCCCAAAGAAAGAGCAATTATTGTATTGAATTCGCTTCTGCCGTCTTTTTGAGTAACCTTAACAGCAACTCTTGCAGGGCCGTTTTCGATTATTTCTGATTTTACAAAAGAGGGGATTCTGTCGGGGACTTTTGCCGCCTCTTTATAATTCATTTCCCAAGCGGGCCATTCTTCTGAGCCCGTGTAGTTGAAAAGACCCGTAACAATAGGAGCTTTTAAAAGCTCTCTGTTGTCTCCTGATTTATCAATAATCGAGCAAACGTCACCGTTAGAGTTAAGCGTAACGGTATATTTTCCATTTTCAAGAGTGTTATTTGTAACAGAGATTTCAGATGCGATTTCGCAAGGAGTGTTGCTTTCTCTAACGTCGTAAACCTTTGTGCCCAGGCTTTTAACGTCAGCAACAAAAATAACCTCTGTTTTTCCGTCAGACGTTTTTTTGCATTGGCTTGCTACCTCTGCTTCACCGTCGAATACCTTAACGTATTTTGATGAAACGTTATCAAGTATAGCGGTTACAACGCCTTTTCTTTGAGCTTCAATAGGGTTGAAAACCGTAACGGGTGTGCCCTTGCAGGAATCGGTCTTTAAAAGCTTAGCTGTAGCTGAAGCGGAGGCTTCAACCTCGCTTTCAAACTGATTCATAGAAACGTAAAGGTCATTCCAGGAACGCTTATAAACACGTTGGCAGGATGTACCCGGCATATCGTCGTGAAAATGGTGAGCTATAACTCTTTTCCAGGAGCGAGTAAGACTTTCGCGGTTATAATCGGCAGTACCGAAATAATCAGCAATAACAGAGCTTCTTTCCGCCATATCGGCAAGCTCTTCTGCACGTCTGTTCCAACGCTTGCTCATAACTCTTGAGGTATAACCGCCGATAGCGTGCTCGCTCATTACAAGCTCGTTTTTCCATACGGGAAGCTTGCTTTTCTGCTCGTCTGTAAGCTGGTTTTCAATATCGCGGTAAACCTGGTCGGCAGGTGAAGCGATAACCTCGATATCACTTGCAGAGTTTTTATTTACCTCTTCATCAACAAACGCTATTGATTTTTCTTTAGGTGCACCGCCTCGGTCACCTGTGCCGTGGAAAACGGTTGTCCAAGGAAGGTTGTAGGCTTCGTTTTCTTTGAATTTTTCTTCAATAAAATCCCAATCACGAAGCTTATCAAGAGATTTAGAATAAGAGCCTAATTTTAAGGTTGAGTAAACCTCTTTACCGTCAACGCCTCTCCATCTTCCTATATCAAATGGAGTGCCGAAGGCACCGCCCCAGCTTAACTTTTGAGTGGTAAAGCCCTTTAAGTTTGCATGGTGCATAACAGAGGGTAAAGCCCAACCGAAGCCGAAGCAGTCGGGGAGATAAATATCGCAAGAGGTCTTGCCGAATTTATTGCGGAAATATGAGTTACCGATAAGAATGTTTCTGAAAAGTGCTTCGGGTGACGGTACGTTAACGTCACCGTTTTCGAAAGCAGAGCCGCAAACGTTCCAACGGCCCTCATTTACGTATTCAGTCATTTTTTTGAAAAGCTCGGGATAATATTCTTCCATAAGCTCATATCTGTATGAGCCCTCAAATGAAAAAGTATAGTTCGGGTACTTTTCAAACATTTTAAAATTATCTACGAGAGTATCGTAAATATATTTATCAATACTTTCCTCTAAATCCCAACTCCAGACAGTATCAAGATGCGAGGTTGCAATAGTATAAATCCTTTTCTTTGCCATATAACACACTCCCAAGTGCACAGTTTATCGTTTTGAATTATACATCACAGAAAAACCGTTTTCAATATTGAATAAAAATACATTTTGAACTTGTTAAGATTTTTTTGGATTATCTGTTCTATCAAGCAGATAATCTATACTGACATCATAAAAATCAGACAATTTTATGAGAATTTCAGCAGTTAATGATATAACTCCTGTTTCGTATTGAGAATACGTGTTTTGAGATACATTGAGTATTTTTGCAATATCTTTTTGTTTTATATCTCTATCTTCCCGAATGCTTTTTAAATTTTTAAAAGTCATAGCAATCACCCAAAACTATTATGCGATATCTGTAATACAGATATTGACTTTTATCTGTCATACAGATATAATTTAATCAGGTGATGAATCTTTTGTTTAAAAAATCGATAGTTAGGCAAGATTTTTCGACAGTTAGGCATATTGGTTGAAAACTCCAAAATCAAGGTGCTACTATTGAATTGAGGAGAAAGAAATTTTATGAAAAAGGGAGGACTATCTATGAAAAGATTTATAGGTGTTTTTTTAGCATTAGTTTTGCTCTTTACTCAAATGGGCGTTATCGGTTTTGCATCTGAAACGTTAGAGGTCGATAGTGACGGCTACTATCTTATTAACGATGCGGAAGATTTATATGCCTTCCGTGACCTTGTAAACAGCGGTGAATACGACGTAAATGCAAAGCTCACAGCAGATATTGTCTTGAATGAGGGCGTGCTTGACGAAAACGGAGATTTAAACGAGGGAACATTTACTCAATGGCACCCCATAGGTGATAAAAATGCCTTTTCGCCTAGTAATACTAATACATTTAGTGGCGTTTTTGACGGTCGGAATTATACAATTTACGGTATGTATTACTATGGTACAGAGGGTTATGAATATGATTCGGGTATCGCTTTGTTTGGCACAATAAACGGTGGTACGGTTAAGAATTTAACCATAAGAGATTCTTATTTTAAAACAAGTTACAGCAGTGGTTTTGTTTGTGGATATGCCATAGACGGAACTATAGAAAACTGTGATGTATATGCTACTATTGAGGGTGAATATGAAAGTGCAGGTATTTGCGGTATTGCAGATAAAGGATATACTAATATAGTTGAATGCAATTTTTACGGCATAGTAAATGGTACTCACCGAGTTGGTGGTATTTGTGGAAGTTTCGATGTTGGTAGTATAAAGTACTGTAACAACTACGGTGCGATAACAGGCAGCAGTAACGTTGCAGGAATCGCAGGTGGTGCTGGCGATTATGATGTTGTGAGTACAATAAAAGGGTGTATCAACTACGCAGCGATAAATGCGGATAGTGGAAGTTCTTACAATTATACAGGCGGTATTTCCGGTTTTGCTAAAAACACATGTATTGAAGATTGTTTGAATGTAGGTAGTATTCGTTCAGTATCTACAGATTCATTTGTGGAAGTAGGCGGTATAATCGGATACGGTTTCGGCGAAATAAGAAACTGCTTTTCATACGGAAGTATAGAATGTGAATTTAAAGATGAAGACTCGCTTGTAGGTGCTATAAGCGGATACAGTTTGAAAAATGCAACGTATGACACTATTATCGTTAACAACTACTATTTAGCCGGTGTTGCTGACGTGGGTGTTGCACAGTACGGTACAAGCTACTCTTTTGAGGTTATTGATTCAGTTGTAGGTGTTGCAGAAGAAATAACAGAAACACAGGCTAAAAACGGAACTGTTCTTAATCTTCTTAATAATGAGAGAGAGGGTGGCCCTTGGGAACAGAATACGAGAAAGGATGCTTATCCTTATCCGGTAAAAAGAACCGAATATATTTTCCCGATTGACGAAACAACAACCATTGACCACGAATACGGAATAATTTATACATATAGGCAAGGTCTTACGGACGTGCTTGAGGTTATCGGCTACAATGAAGATACAAACGGCGATTACGTTACCGTAATGAGTGCCCCGTCATTTATGAATGACCAAAAGCTACAGCTTTTCGGAACGGCAAGCTATGCTTACGTTTACGTCAACGGACCTCGCACGATGAGATACAGGCTTGTTGTGTACGGTGATATTAACGATGACAGCTACGTAAACGTTTTAGATGCGTTTGACGTTGAAAGAACGGCAAACGGCTACAGAGAGCTGGTAGAATACGAATTTTTAGCGGCAGATACAAATGATGACGGCAGTATTACCGTTGAAGACTATCAGTCTGTTGTAAATATAGGTTTAGCATCATAAAATATGTGTAATCTCCCCAAATAAATGGGGAGATTTTTGTTATTTTAAACAGTAAAAATTTGTTGAAATATCATATTTAAACATTATAATATTAGTTGTGATAATATAATGCGAAAGGTTGGTTTCGTTTATGGAAAAGATTTTAAAAATTGGTATCATCGGTTGTGGCGGTATCGCAAACGGTAAGCATATGCCTGCACTTCAAAAGGTTGAAGACGTAGAGATGGTTGCTTTCTGCGATATTGTTAAAGAAAGAGCTGAAAAGGCTGCTAAAAAATTCGGTACACCCGATGCTAAGGTATATGAGGATTACAAAGAGCTTTTAAAGGATGAGAGCATCGATGTTGTTCACGTTTGTACTCCTAACCGTTCTCATAGCTTTATTACTATCGATTCTCTTGAAGCCGGTAAGCACGTAATGTGTGAAAAGCCTATGGCAAAAACCTATGAAGAAGCAAAGGCTATGTGCGAGGCTGCCGAAAGAACAGGCAAAAAGCTTTCTATCGGTTATCAGAACCGTCAGACCGACGAAAATCTTTACGTTAAAAAGTGTGCTGAAAACGGTGAATTCGGTGAGATTTACTACGGTAAGGCTCTTGCTATCCGTCGCCGTGCAGTTCCCACTTGGGGCGTTTTCCTTAATGAATATGAGCAGGGTGGCGGTCCTCTTATCGATATCGGTACTCACGCTCTTGATATGACTCTTTGGGTTATGGATAACTATGAGCCCGAAATGGTTGTAGGACAGACCTTCCGTAAGCTTGCTGACCAGGAAGAGCAGGGTAATGCATGGGGTAATTGGGATCCTAAGGAATTTACCGTTGAAGACTCTGCTTTTGGCTTTATAAAAATGAAAAACGGTGCAATTATCAACCTTGAATCAAGCTGGGCACTTAATATTGCAGACCCCCAAGAAGCCTGCTATATGATTTGCGGTGAAAAAGGCGGTGCTGACACTATTAACGACCAAGCTCGTATCAACTACATAAAAAATCAGCGTCAGTGCATTGAAATTCCCAACCTTGATGCAGGCGGTGCCGCATTCTTCGAAGGTCAGAAGAGCGGTTCACCCGCAGAGATGGAAGCATCATCATGGATTCACGCTATAAGAACTGACACAGACCCCGTTGTTCTTCCCCGTCAGGCACTTGTTGTTACAAGAATTCTTGAAGCGATTTATGAATCAGCAAAAACAGGAAAACCGGTTTACTTTGATTAAATCGCCCATTGCACCTTTTGATAGCTGGTGTAGTATAAACAATAAATCAGGAGAGAATAAAATGAAATTTGCAGTACAGCTTTATTCAGTTCGTGACCATATCAACAATGGTGACGATATGTTGGAAATTTTAGGAAAAGTGAAAGAAATAGGCTTTGACGGTGTTGAGTTTGCAGGTTATTTTGATTTGCCTGCCGAAAAGCTCCGCGAAAGATGTGATGAATTAGGTCTTGAGGTTGTCGGTAGCCATTTAGGTCTTGACGATTTCATTCCCGAAAATCTTGATAAAACTCTTGAATACGGAAAGACCCTCGGTGCAAAATATCTCGGCGTCGGCGGTGCACCTCATTCAACATACGAGGAAGCAAAAAACACAGGTGACGTTTTAAGTGCCGCAGGCGTTAAGGCTCGCGAAATGGGTATGGATACCTATTACCATAACCACACGGAAGAATTTGAAGATATTAAAGACGGCAAAACAGCTATGGACGTTATTTCCGAAAACGGCTGTAAGCTTGAGGTTGATACTTACTGGAGCTTCTGTGCAGGCATTGATAACAGTAAATATCTTCCCGAAAACAAAGATAAAATAGTTCTTGTTCATATTAAAGACGGTGTTGACCATAAGCCTAAAGCTCTCGGCGAGGGTGAAAACGACCTTAAGAAGGTTGTTGAGGGCGTTAACGCTATCGGTCTTGACTGGGTAATTCTTGAAAACGATGATCCCGTTCCTACAGGTCTTGAGGATATTACAAGAAGCTTCGCTTGGTTAAAAAACAATTTCTGAAAATTAAAGAGGTATAAAAAATGAAACTCGGTGTATTAACAAACTTATTAGGTAGCGTTTCTCTTGAAGAAGCACTTAAATATTTCCAGAGTCTTGGTCTTGAAATGGTTGAAATCGGTTGTGGCGGTTTCCCCGGTAAAGCTCACGCGGACCCCGATGTTCTTCTTAACGATGAAAAGGCACTCGAAGATTTTAAGGCTCTTCTTAAAAAATATAACGTTGAAATCAGTGCTTTAAGCTGTCACGGCAACCCCGTTCATCCCAACAAAGAAATCGCAAAAAGCTTTGATGAGGATATGAGAAAGGCAGTTCTTCTTGCAGAAAAATTAGGTGTTCATCAGATTAACACCTTCTCCGGTTGCCCCGGTGACTGTGAAGATTCAAAATATCCTAACTGGGTAACTTGCCCTTGGCCTAATGATTTCGGCGAAATTCTCGAATATCAGTGGAATGAAGTGCTTATTCCTTATTGGAAAGAGTTTGTTAAATTCAGCACTGCTCACGGAGTAGATAAAATTGCTCTTGAGCTTCACCCCGGCTTCTGCGTTTATAACACAGAAAGCCTTTTGAAGCTTCGTAACGCAGTAGGTAAAGAAATCGGTGCAAATCTTGACCTTTCTCACCTCATCTGGCAGGGTATGGACCCGATTGCAGTTATCCGTGCATTAGGTAAAGAAAACGCAATTTTCCATTTCCACGCAAAAGATACTAAAATTGACGATATCAACACAGCCGTTAACGGTGTTCTTGATACAAAATCTTACGCTGACGAAATCAACCGTTCATGGATTTTCCGTTCCGTTGGCTTCGGTAACGGCGAAAGCTACTGGCGTGACGTAATCTCTAATCTTCGTATGGTGGGCTACGATTACGCAATTTCTATTGAGCACGAAGATTCACTTATGAGTCAGAACGAAGGTCTTGAAAAAGCAGTTGAGCTTCTCAAGAAATGTATAATAAAGCAAGGCTTAGAAGCTGCTTGGTGGATATAAAAATATATTGTCTTTTTGCGCATACGGCGTTTTGTTCGGTTCGGCGTATCTCCATACGCCGTCACCTCGCAATTCCGCCGTCTGCATCAAAAATCCAACACATTTTCAAGTTGAAAACTTGCGAAGCCTATCATCCCTGTTTTGTTTTAGACAAAATAGGGAGGGGGACCGCGACGAAGCGTAGCGTAGTCGGGGTGGTGGGTAGTTCTCTAACGTTTTAGGTTTAGTTGGGTACCTGCATTTAATTAAAAGTATAAAAGGGATATTATCATGGAAAAAATCAACGTTGCCGTAGTTGGCTACGGCGGTATGGGTCGTTATCACGCAAACCATATTGAAGAATTTGAAAAATTTAATCTCGTAGGTATTTACGATATCAAGCAATCAGCTTGTGACGTTGCTACCGAAAAGGGTGTTTACGTTTACCCGAGCTTTGAGGCTGTTCTTGAAGATGAAAGGGTAGAGCTTATCGTTTGCGCTACTTATAACGACTGTCATAAGGATATAGCAATAAGAGCTATGAAAGCAGGTAAGGCAGTTATCAGCGAAAAGCCCGTTACAATGTGCTCCGAGGACCTTGAAGAGATGATTAAGGCTTCAGAGGAAACAGGCAAGCTTTTTACAGTTCATCAAAACAGACGTTGGGATAACGATTACCGAATGGTAAAAAGAGTTTTGGATACTAACGAATTAGGAAACGTTTTCTCAATTGATTCAAGAGTTTACGGTTCACGCGGTATTCCGGGTGACTGGCGAAGAGAAAAACAGCACGGTGGCGGTATGCTTCTTGACTGGGGCGTTCATCTTCTTGACCAGATTTTAATGCTCAATGAGGGAAAAAAGCTTCTTACCGTTTATGCTACGATGACTAACGTAACTAACGACGAGGTCGACGACGGCTTCAGAGCAATCCTTAAATTTGAAAACGGTCCCGAATGTCTTGTTGAAGTATTTACAAATAACTTTATTGAGGCTCCCCGTTGGTACGTTTGCGGTGAAAACGGTACTGCAATAATCCGAGACTGGGATATGAACGGTGAAATAGTTAAAATCAAAGACTGGGAAATTATGGATGCCGTTCCGATTCAGGCAGGTGCAGGTATTACTAAAACAATGGCACCGAGAACTGACGAAACTATAAAAAAATTCCCGTTTGAAAAGATATACGTTGAATGGGCAGATTATTACAATAATATCTACGATGTTCTTCGCAACGGTGCTCAGCAGCTTATAACTCACGATCAGCAACGCAGACTTATGAAGCTTATGGAAGCAATAATTGAATCTGCAGAGAAGAACGAAGTTATTAAATTTGAATAAAATACTTGCAATTTTTGGTGATTAGTGTTAGAATGTAAAAAAATAGTCTTGAAAGGATGCTAACTTATGAAAAAGGTTTTAGCGGCAGCACTTTGTTTGTGCCTTCTTTTCTGTGCATTTGCAGTTCCTACAAGTGCAGCAAATATTGTAATTGATGAAATTGCTTCAGAAATCAGAATTTGCCCCGGCAAGGTTCTTGATAAAGCTTTAGATGCTCCCGGTGTATCAGGCGTTGTTTACTCAGAAGGTTGGGAGATTTTATCTGCTGACGGCGTTTGGATTCCTTACGACGGTTCTCCTCTTGAAGAGGGCGAGATGTATATCAAATATTTCGCAGCAGACCCCTCAAACTCATATGAATACTCAAACGTTTGCCACGTAATTGTTGACCATAACCCTCAGGGCGGTTACGAGTACGACGGTATGTACCATTGGCGTGACTGTGCTGATTGCGGCGGTCAGGCTGATAAAGAAGGTCACAGTACATTGGGTAATGATTTCCTTCCCAACGAAAAGGTTTGTGATGTTTGCGGTCAGACAAGAACACCTCAGTACACAGGTATTAAGGCATTTATTGCATGGCTTATGTCACTTCTTTCTATCTTTATCTCATAATTAAAGTGTGATTAACAATGCATTAAAGGGATTCTTTTAGAATCCCTTTATTTTTTTGCTTTAATCCTTTGATTTTCTTGACATTTATTTATTATTAGTTTATATTTATCTATGGATTAGACATATTATAAAAGGAGTGTGACAGTTAATGGATTCGGGCAGTAGCGGACATGGGCGAAGTAGCATTTATTTAAAATCAGCGACCTTGCAGTCTGAGTTCATTGCAGACTGTTGATATTGCCGTTATGTTTAGTAACGGTAGGTATAATTTTTGTCGCTGAGTCGTAAGGCTCAGTTTTTTTATTTGCTTTTTACCCTCCTACATCTGCAAAATAGGGGTTTACCCAAGTAAAAAGGAGGATTTTATGACAAAAGAGGTATTTGAAAGGCTTTTAAACGAAAAGCAGTATAAAGCCATAAAAAGTATATTTGACACTATGAACCCCGTTGACACGGCGGTTTTATTACCTGAATTTGAAGACGATAAATCATTAGTTATGCTTTTCCGTCTTATTCCGAAAGAAAATGCCGCAATGGTATTTACTTATATGGAGCCTGAACAACAGCAGGTGCTTCTCGAAACCTTTACAGACCGAGAATTAAAAACTATTATGGACGATATGTTCATTGACGATACTGTTGATATAATTGAAGAAATGCCTGCAAACGTAGTAGAAAGAATTCTTTCTGCGGCGGGTGGCAAGAGAGCAGCTATTAATACTATTCTCAACTACCCCGAGGACAGTGCAGGTAGCATTATGACTCTTGAATACGTTAGTCTTGCGCCTACAATGACTATCGGTGATGCTCTTAAAAAGATTAAATCAAGAGGCGTACATTCTGAAACGGTTAACGTTTGTTACGTTATTGAAAAGCACAAGCTTCTCGGTACTGTTACTGCGATGGACCTTCTTATTTGCGATGATGACGATCTTCTTTCAGACGTTATGGAGGAAAATCCCATTTCAGTAAAAACCTTAAGTGATAAGGAAGAGGTTGCTCAGTTATTTAATAAATACGACGTTGTTTCCCTTCCTGTTGTTGATAATGAAAACTGTATGGTAGGTATTGTTACCTTCGACGACGCTATCGACGTTATTCAGGAAGAGGCAGAAGAGGACTTCCAGAAAATGGCGGCTATTGCCCCCACAACTGATAAGCCTTACCTTAAAATATCTGTTTGGGAATTATGGAAGGGCCGTATTCCGTGGCTTATTTTCCTTATGCTTTCAGCAACCTTTACGGGTATGATTATTTCATCATTTGAAGATGCACTTTCAAAAATAGTTGTTCTTACCGCGTTTATACCTATGCTTATGGGTACGGGCGGTAACTCGGGTAGCCAGGCTTCAGTTACTGTTATCCGCGGTCTTTCATTAGGTGAAATTGACGTAAGAGATATATTAAGAGTTTTATGGAAAGAAATCAGAGTTTCTGTTCTTTGCGGTGTATCTCTTGCAATTGCTTGCTTTGTAAAAATAATTTTTATAGACGGAATGCTTCTTAAAACACCCGGTGTTACAAACAACGTAGCTTTAGTTGTTGCCCTTACTCTTTGCCTTACCGTAATTTGTGCAAAGGTTATCGGTTGTGTGCTTCCCATTATTGCTAAAAAGATGAAGCTCGACCCTGCTGTAATGGCAAGCCCGTTTATTACAACCGTTGTGGACGGTGTTTCTTTGCTGGTTTATTTCGGTATAGCAAAAGCTTTTCTCCCCGAATTAATGTAAATTGAAAAGCTAAATTGGTATATATAAAGGCGGTAAAATTTATGCAGTTGAATTTCAAAAACGGTAAATTCAGAATAATGCAGGTCAGCGACCCTCAGGACCTTCAGTTTGTAAGGCCTACTATGATTCGTATGCTTAATGCGGCATACGATAGCTTAAAGCCTGACCTTATCGTGCTTACAGGTGACAATATTTTAGGTAACCACCTTTGCGATGCCCGTATTGGCTCAAAGCTTGTTATCAAGGATAAAGAGGGCGAAGCTGAGGCTATGAGAATAGCTATTGATAAGCTGGTTTCACCTATTGAAGAAAGAAAAATTCCCTTCGGTATGATTTACGGTAACCACGATGACAGAAACCGTCTTACAAAGGAAGAGCAAGCCGATTTTTACAGAGCTTACAGCTGTAACCTTGGTCTTGATGATGAAGAATCAGGTGACGTTGCTACTTACAATATCCCGATTTATTCTGAGGATGGCGAGAAGATTAAGTTCAATATCTGGATGATGGATTCCGCTTGGAATGATAAAGAGGATGACAAATGCTATGAGTTAGTAAAGCCTCAAGCTATTGAGTGGTATAAAAATAAAAGCAAAAAATTAAAAGAGGAAAACGGCGGTGAGCCGGTTCCTTCTTTGATGTTTCAGCATATTCCAATGCTTGAAACAGTTGAGCTTATTGAAGAATGTGCTGAAGGTACACCCGGTTCAGTTAAGGGTCCCGATAACAAATACTTTAAGCTTAAAGACGGTGTTAAAGGCGTTATGGGTGAATACCCTTGTATGGTAAGCGAAAAAACAGGTCAGCTTGAAGCAATGAAGGAATGCGGAGATATTAAAGCCGTTGTTTTCGGTCATGACCATACAAACTGCTTTGAGGGTGTTGTTGACGGTATCAATTTCGTTCAGACTGCTTGTGCTTCATTCCGTTGCTACGGTACAAAAAACAAGGGCGTAAGAATTTTTGATATCGACGAAGCAACGGGTAATTATGAAACAAAATTCTATAATTTCCACGACCTTTGCGGTGGCGGTCTTTACAACGAGCTTTGCTATATCTGGGATGCTGATGATATGGTGAAACAAAAAGCAGGTCTTATTGCAGGCTGTGCTGCAGGTGCTATTGGTTTAGGTGTAGCTGTTGTAAAACTACTAAAAAAATAAAAGTTTACATTTTAAAGTTGAAATGTTATGCAATATAATGTATAATTTTAACAATGAAAGCGAGGTCGTTATATATGATTAACTGTAATGTTATTGCGCATAGAGGTGCTAATTTAGTAGCACCCCAGAATACTCTTGAAGCGTTCAGAAAATCTATTGAAATCGGTTGTGACGGCTTCGAAACTGATATTCATCTCACAAAAGATGGTATTCCCGTTGTTTGTCATAACTTTACAATAGACGAAACCTCAAACGGCGTAGGTGCTATTAAGGATATGACTCTTGAGGAGCTTCGTGAGTTTGATTTTGGTAAATATAAGGGCCCCGAGTTTGAAGGCACTAAAATCCCCACCTTAGACGAATTCCTTTCTTTAAGCGAGGAAATGGGCGACAAAATGAAGGTGCTTGACATTGAGCTTAAAAGCGAGCATTTCGGTCAAGCAGGTACAGAGCTTGCCGAGAAAACAATCAATGCAGTAAAAGACCACGGTCTTTTCGATAAGCTTCTTATTTCAAGCTTTGACCCTGCAATTCTCGTTGTATGTAAAAAGATTGATAAGGCTTGTAAAACGGGTATTCTTTATAGTCCTGACAGGCTTATTTCTATGAAAATATCTACCCGTCCCGTTAGCTTCGCTAAAGAAATCGGTGCGGATGCATTACATCCTTTCCATATGTACGTTACAAGGCTTTACGTTGAGCGTGCTCATAGGGCAGGCATTCAGGTTAACCCTTGGACAGTAAACAAGGAAAACACCGCAAAGCATCTTATTAAATTAGGCGTAGACGGTCTTATAACCGACGATGCAGGGCTTATGAATAAGCTTCTTGATAAATAAATTAAAAGGCAAAGCAAAACGCTTTGCCTTTTCTCTTGCAAAATATCTTGTAATAAATCAATATAAGTGGTATTATAATTCAGTAAGTTTTTAACGGAAGTGTTATTAAATGACAGATTTATTGAAATCATTGCGTACTTGGGTTGAAATAGACCTTGATGCCCTTGATTATAACTTTAACTGTGTAAAAGAATCATTACCCCAAAATATAAAAATGTTAGCTGTGGTTAAAGCAAATGCTTACGGTCACGGTGCTGTTAAGGTTGCAAAATTTCTTGAAAATAAGGCTGATTACCTTGCGGTTGCCGCAACCGACGAGGCTTTAGAGATAAGAAAAAGCGGTGTTAATTCACCTATTCTTCTTTTAGGCCATATCCCTTACGGCGATTACGATAACGTTGTAAAATACGATTTTACACCTACCGTTTCAGATTTTACGGAAGCAAAGCTCCTTTCTGACAGTGCTGTAAAGTTAGAGAAAACAGCAAAGCTTCATATAGCGGTGGATACGGGTATGTCAAGAATCGGCTTTGCCGATTGCGATGAATCTGTTGACGAAATCAAAAAAATAAAACAGCTTCCCAACGTTATTATTGAAGGCGTTTTCAGTCATTTTGCCGCGGCTGATACAACCGATAAAGCCTATACGGAAATGCAGATTTCACGTTTCGACAGCTTTACTGAGAAGCTTGAAAAAGCAGGGGTAAATATCCCAATAAAGCATTTCTATAACAGTGCAGGTATTGCAGATTTAGACTCTAAATATAATATGGTGCGTCAGGGCATTATTTTATATGGCTTAAACCCCTCTGATGAGGTGGAGTATAAAAATATTGAAAAGCCCCGCCCCGTAATGAGTATGAAAACAAGAGTTGTTCAGGTGAAAACCGTACCTGAAAACACAAGCATAAGCTACGGCTGTACTTATAAAACAAATGCACCTACAAGAGTTGCAACTCTCTGCGCAGGCTATGCCGACGGTGTGCCGAGGCTTCTTTCTAATAACGGCGAAGTCCTTATAAGAGGCAAGCGTGCAAGGATTTTAGGCAGAGTTTGTATGGATCAGTTTATGGTAGACGTTACAGATATTCCCGAAACAGAGGTAGGCGACACCGCAACAATTTTCGGTAAAGACGGTGACGATTTTATTTCAGTTGACGTAATTGCCGAAAAGGCGGGTACAATCAACTACGAAATCGTTTGTGATATCAATAGCCGTGTTTCAAGAGTTTATATGAAAAACGGTGAAGCGGAAAGCGTATTCTGTTATTTACCACACGAATAATAAAAACATAAAAAAGCTTCCTATCGCAAGATAGGAAGCTTTTTGTTGTAATTAAAGATTACATATCACCGAAGCCGGCACCGCCGAATAAGATGTAGAACAATTTGCTTAATACTTCAACGATTTGAGCTAATGCGTTACTGAAATCCATATAAGCGCCGTTTTCTTTGGGTGCTTCGTTGATTTCGCCGTTTTCGTATTTTTCAACCTTATCACAAACGCTGTAGAAGTTTGCCTTTGCAGCTTCGAATTCATTAATATCAACAACTGTGTTATTAAGAGCTTCTTCAGCCTGAGCGATTGCATCTTCAAGCTCTGCTTTTAATTCGGGTGAAAGCTTGCTTGTGTCGTATGCTTTCATTTCCTCAACGTCACGCATAAGACCCTTTGAGTTTCTGCCTACGTTAAATTGAGGGAATCTATCGGGGTAAGAATGAACACTTGTGAAGCTGTTGTCAGTAAGAATAGCTGCTGCGAGCTTCATAATAACGTCATTTGAACCTGTTTTTTCGTGGTCCTGATTGTAGAAATAGAAGGTTGTTTCAGGAAGAAGACCTGTGCAAACGTCAACGATACCGTTGGGGTCTGTGTGGTCGTGGTTCTGAGGATCTTCACAGTTAGAGTGAGTAGGAACGTAATCAGCAGGAAGCTTTTTATCAACGCCTAAGCTGAAAGCACCCATTGAGGTTGAATCAAGCTGAATAATACCGTCAGCATTAACGTCGTCGTAAGAGTCAACTAACTGATAAAGAGGATAGTTGTAGTCAACAACGTCAAAAATTTCAACACCGTCAGCCTTTGCCTGAAGAATGTTAGCATCGGAATTACATTGAGCTCCGTAATACCAGTCTGCCTGAGCTAAGATGTTTTCAAGACCCTCGTCAAGAAGATACATTTCTCTGCAAGCAGGGTAATTGCCTGAAGGACAAAGGCCCCAGAAAAGAGTTGAATATCTTAAGTAGTCTTCGATAAGAACTTTAACCGCAATGTCAAGAATATTGTTGATATCTGCGTTGGGTAAAATTCTGAGAATGATGTTTACAAGATAGCTCATCATATCATCCTCGCCCATAAGAGCAGGGAACATTGTGTTGTAAAGCTCGTAGCTATCGTCAAGAAGACCGTACTGATAAATTTCACCCATAAGAATTGAACCGTCAAGAGCAGGTACGATGAAAAGAATTCTGTGAATATCTTCAGCAACGCTTCTGCCGTTATCAGCATAAATCTGTAAAAGTGCGTTTGCAACAGAGCCGCCTTGGCTTATAGGTACGATATTAACCTTGTCAGAGCCGGAATCAGCCTTTACAAACTGAATGAAATCGTAAAGCTCCTGAGCAGTATCAATCATATTGCCGAAAGAAGCGTATGAGAAGAAATAAAGATTTTCTTCACCTGCAATATCAATATAATTCTGTAAAGGAATCTGATCAAGAATATATTCCTGGTCGTATGCTGAAAGGTCTCTGAAGCTGTCGTTGTACTTTGTAGCACGGATATCGTGAACAAATTTACCGTTTTCATCACAACGGTTCTTTTCAAGAAGAACTTCACCTAAAAGGTTTGCAACTGCATAAGCAGCCTGCTCATCCTTATCCTCTTGGTTAATAAGAAGATTACCAATCGGGATAAGAGCATCGGTAAGAGCCATACCTACGATATCAAGGGTATCATCCATAAAGAAGGGTGAATTTGTCTGAACCTTTGCACCGTCGTAGTACTTTGTTTCGCTCTGGAAAATGCCGGGGATTACGATAGAGGGAATGTACTCGTTAGCAGTAGCAGCCTGAGCTGCAGCAGAACAGCACATTACGGACATAATAACCGCAAGCACCAAAGCAAGAGCCTTTTTTGATTTTTTCATAATAACATTCCTTTCGAATGAGTTATTTTATACGGAAAAATTATAACATTTTATTTCCTTTTTGTAAACTATTTATAAAGAAAAAGAATGGGAAAAGTTTAAAAAGTACTTTGAAGTGATTTGATAAAAATGAATAATAAAACGAAAATCCGCCCTCTTGCGAGAACGGATTTTTTATTTATTGTTTTCTTTTGCGGTATTTAACGAGGCAATTAAAATACGTTTTATTTCCAAACAATCATCAAGCAATGATTTGCCTTCTTTTTCAGTTATATAATCCGATAAAATCAAAAGTCTTAACCAATATTCTGTTTCCGCTGTTTCTTTAAGAGATATTTGAAGCTTAACAATAAAATCAGCCTTGCTTACACCGTAAATGGCTTCGTTGGCATTTGCACCAATTGATGTGGCGCTTCTTATGATCTGCTTTGAAATAATGTGTTCTTTCTTTTCTTTGACAAGGTATTTGTTTAACCTAACGATTCTTGCAGCAAAAGTCAACGATTTATCCAACAACACATTTTCTGACATCATTTGTATACTCCTTTTTAAAGAATAAATAATAAAGAATAGAGAATAAAGAATAATACAAAAGCGGCAAAAAGCGAAGCTCGTTATTATTTCTTATTTATTCTCTATTCTTTATTCTTTTAGGCAACAAACTGTTGCCGCATTTGGAGCTGATAACCGGATTCGAACCGGTGACCTCATCCTTACCAAGGATGCACTCTACCGCCTGAGCTATATCAGCAAACTTAACTTAATAAGCAAATGATATTATACATATACTTGCCTTTGTTGTCAAGTTGTTTTTTGTTTTAATGAATACAAAAATTTGATGAGGTGAATAGAAACGTATTATTTAAAGCGATAGCCTATCCCTCTTTTTTACCGCAGGTAAAAAGGAGGAGGGACCGACCTTCAATAAATTAAAAATTAAAGGATAGTATATTTCGTGTGAATATACTATCCTTTAATTATTACTGAATCGGGGCGGTGGGTGGTACTCTACGCGACAAAGGAGCGTAGTTGAATCGTTAGATTCAAAGGTAATAACCTTACCGTTATGAGATAC
>JAGBCU010000009.1 GCA_017937865.1 Clostridia bacterium
CTGGGTGTTCCGCGAAAACAAACCCACCCATACAATGAATTGCGACGGTAAACGAATCGCACCCATAGCGGAACGGGCAGAGCCACATTCCTTACAGGGTGAGGTACGGTAGAACAACCGTAAGGAACATCCCTCTGGGTGTTCCGCGAAAACAAACCCACCCATACAATGAATTGCGACGGTAAACGAATCGCACCCATAGCGGAACGGGCAAAAGCCGCGTTCCTTACAGAAAACTTTCTGACTTTATTTGAAAAGGTAATTTTGTGTCAATGAAACCTACGGTTTCACGACGTTCGGGGTCTCACGTCGGGTACCACCCACCAAAAGACAAGCTTTTGGTCCCCCCTCCTTTTTGCAAGCAAAAAAGAGGGATAAGTAGTCTTCTATCCGTCTAAACCTAATAGGTAAGAGAACTACCCACCACTGTTCCGCTTTAATAAACAAATAACAGACGGTATATCACACGGAATATACTGTCTGTTAATTTTTAATATATCAAAGAACGGTCCCCCTCCCTATCCGCCAAAGCGGACAGGGATGAAAGGCTTCGCATCAATTCACTTTAACAATAAAAACAGGTCTGCGATAGCATATAAATTGCCGTCGCAGACCCTTAATTTTTCATTATTCATCATTCATTGGCGAACGTAGTGAGCATTACAATCGGCACGTAGTGCCCCGACATTCCACACTCCACACTCCTCACTCCTCACTTGTGAATGAGTATAGGCAACGTCATATCGTTAGTATTTTGCCACTATTCTCCGGCTCTGCCACTTTTAAGATATAATCTCTGTTAGGTAACGCACCCATATCTCTCAAAGCGTTAACTGATGTGTCATAGGCTAATTCGGGCGTGTTATTCTCTTGACTCAGATGAGCAAGAACAAAGTGGGTTGTACCCTTATTAATAAGGGCGGTAAGCGTATCTGCACAAGCATCGTTTGAAAGATGTCCTACGTCAGATAAAATTCGTTTTTGTAACTGATAAGGGTAAGGACCGCTACGAAGCATAGCAACGTCGTGGTTTGATTCAATATAAACTAATCTGCATCCCGTAAGATGCTGTAATATATCGTTTGAAATGTAGCCCGTATCTGTTGCAACTGCAATTTTAGTTGTACCGTCACAGCCTGTTATAACGTAGCCTCTGCCGTCTGCACAGTCGTGAGAGGTTTTAAACGGCTTTATTTCGAGTCCCGCTACTGTAAGAGGGGAATCGTTAATTGAAATATCAATATGCTTTTCGCATAATGTACCTTTTTGCCTCAATGCGAGAATCGTACCAGTAGAAGCGTGCACGGGGATTTGATATTTTTTTGCAAAAACACAAAGACCGTTTACGTGGTCAATATGCTCGTGGGTGAGAAAAATACCCTTTATTTCACAAGGGTCAACACCAATATTTTTAAGCATCAAGTCAGTTTGCTTGGCACTTCTGCCTACGTCAACAAGAATGCCGCCGTCACGGTCTCCTATGTAAACAGAATTGCCGCTGCTTGATGAAAACAGCGGACAAAATCTTATCATATTTAATTAATCCTCTTCGAAGTCAACTCTCTTAACGTCAGCACCAACGCCTGTAAGCTTTTCAACAAGCATTTCGTAGCCTCTGTCAATTAATTTTATATTGCCGATAACGGTTTCACCCTCAGCCATAAGACCGGCAATAACCATTGCGGCACCGGCTCTTAAATCGTCAGCCTCAACGGGAGCTGCGTGAAGCTTATCTACACCTGTAATTAAAGCTGTGTCACCGTTTACGATGATGTTAGCACCCATTCTTCGTAATTGGTCAATATATTTGAAGCGGTTGTCCCAAACGTCTTCAACAACTGTGCTTGTACCGTTACAAGTGCAAAGAAGTGTAGTGAACTGAGGTTGCATATCAGTCGGGAAACCGGGGTGAGGGCTTGTTTTAACTCGGCATGCCTTTCTTCTGTTACCTTCGGAAATTATACGTACACTTTCGTCACCCTCAATAACAGTAACACCGCAATCCTCAAGCTTGTTTGTTATAGATTCAAGATGCTTCGGGATAACGTTGTCAATTGTAACATCGCCACCAACTGCGGCAACCGCAGCCATATAAGTTCCTGCTTCAATCTGGTCGGGGATAATTGAATAAGTACATCCGTGCATATTAGATACACCGCGTATTTTAATAACCTCAGTACCTGCACCTCTTACATCCGCACCCATAGAGTTAAGGAAGTTTGCAAGGTCAACTATATGAGGTTCTCTTGCGGCGTTTTCAATAACTGTAAGGCCTTTTGCCTTGACAGCTGCAAGCATAACGTTTATAGTTGCACCAACTGATACAACGTCAAGGTAAATCGAAGAGCCGTAAAGCTCGTCACATTGAACGTTTACAAGGGCGTTTTCAATATCAACCTTAGCACCGAGAGCTTCAAAACCCTTGATATGCTGGTCAATAGGGCGAACACCGAAATAGCAACCACCGGGAAGAGCAACGCAAGCTTTACCGAAATTGCTTAATAATGCACCTAAAAGATAATATGAAGCTCGAAGCTTTCTTGTCATTTCATCGGGGATTGTAACAGGTGTAATATTCCTTGAATCAACAACAATAACACCTGCTTCGGGTTTTTCAACCTTAGCACCGAGAAATTCAAGAATTTTAATCATAGTACGTACGTCGCTTATATCGGGTACGTTTTCAATTCTGCAAAAATCACCTGCGAAAACAGATGCTGCTATAATAGGTAAAGCGGCATTTTTGGCACCGCTGATATTTATATTGCCATGGAGTTTGTTGCCACCGCGGATAACGAATTTTTCCACAAAATGCACTCCTTTATAATTAATTTAAGCTCGGTAAAAAAAGCCGTACCGAAACGACAGAAAAAATCACAATACTTCTTTTGATAGTATAACACTTTTATAACAAAAAAGGAAGAGTTATTTGCAATAAACATTAAATTTTTAAAAAAAGAATTCCGAAGCTTTCACCTCGGAATCTTTTTGTTATTTGGCGTATAGCATTTTGTAAAAATAGGGGTAAGTATTAAAAAATTGATTTAATGTTGTTCGGGTGTTAGAGCCTGGGTCATTAATATAAAAGTCGGATGCAGAGAGTGTGTTTGTTTCAGCAACACCTGTAACGACAACATAATGTTGACTACCATTTGCTTTTTTAGCTCCAACGATAATAGGCTTACCTGATTTCAATACCGAATATATTGTTTCAAGATATCCGTTACCGGTTGTTATAACGTTATAATTTGAGGGCCAGTAAACCGCACCACCGGAAGTATAAGAAAGCTTTTTTGACATCGTATGGGGATAAATAGTTGTACCTGTTCTGTGGCTTTCAGTCATAGCAAGAGCCGTTGTTGCACAGCCTATTCTTCCTATTGTCTGCCCTGAAGAGCCGATAGTAACGTTTGCCCAACGGGAGTCCGTTTGCTTGAAGTCAGGAACGCTTAAAGAAATTTTCGGATAGTTAACGTTACTACTTGACGTACCTCTCAAATAGTCCGAATGCACGTAGCCTGTTTTTAAGCCGTTGTAAAGAATTTTGCTGAAGGCTCCTTCGTGTGAAAGCACAGTAACCGTGGCACCGCTTGAAAGATAATCTTTAACTGTAGAAGATAATGATGCCGTAGCTCTTACTCGTAATCTTCCCTGAGTAGTTTTAACGGCTTTTACGTCAGTTGAAACAATGTTTATATAATCACTGTGGCAATATCCGTATAAGCTTTCACCGTATCTTACGTACCAAAAATTATTTGTTTTTGATATAAGAGTTACGTATGCATTCCTGTTAAGCTTACCTTTGATTGATGACGTTGAAGAGGGGGCGGAACGCACGTTCAATACCGTAGAAGAGGTTGTTACCCTACCTGCGCCGTAAATGTTATTAGTTGCTGATGCATTTAAAGGGATTACATTTAAGCTTAATATTATAACCGCAACTAACAAAGAACTAACAAATCTTTTCAAAAAATCACCTCGTATAGTAGATTTTCGTGTCTTGCGACAACGAATGTGTTAATCTTACCATACGAGGTTCTGAATTTCATTGTATAAATTTTGGAAAGGCTAATAAAACACCTTTTATGAGTTTTGCTCAATAAGCTCTAAAGCAATCTGACGAAGCTCTTCAACGGAGTTTATTAAGCCTATTCTTGCTCTGTAATTCGCGGCACCGTGAAGACCTTTTGTGTACCAGGCGGCGTGCTTTCTTGCTTCTCTTATGCCAACTCTTTCACCTTTGTATTCGCAAAGCTTTTCAATGTGATTGAGCATAACAAACATCTTTTCCGTAACGGTTGGCTCGGGTAATAAAACCTCGTGCTCGAGATAAGCATTTATTTGTGAGAATACCCAAGGTCTGCCTAAAGCGCCTCTGCCGATCATTACCATATCGCAACCGGTTTCCTCCATAAGCTTTGCGGCAGACGGTCCGTCAATAACGTCACCGTTGCCGATAACGGGGATTTTAACAGCTGCCTTAACCTGCTTTATGATATCAGTGTTAACGGGTGGCGCATACATCTGCACCTTTGTTCTGCCGTGTACGGTTATAGCAGCTGCTCCTGCGTCCTCGCATCTTTTAGCGAGCTCAACGGCATTTATATTATTATCATCCCAACCTGAACGCATTTTAACAGTAACGGGAACTGTTGATGCCTCAACAACAGCTTTAACAATATCGGCAGCAAGCAGGGGATTTTTCATTAGTAAAGCACCGCCACCTGACGATGCTACCTTAGGCGCAGGACACCCCATATTTATATCTATAAAGTCGGGATTGAATTCAAGTGCTTTTTTTGCTGCTGTTGCCATAGTTTCGGGGGAATTGCCGAAAATTTGTGAGCCGGCAGGTCTTTCGGTTTCAGTTATAGAAAGTAGCTCTGCGCTTTTTTTGTCACCAAGACTTATACCTTTCGCACTTGCCATTTCGCAAACTGTGTATGCGGCACCGTAGCCTTTGCAAAGCTCGCGGAAGGCTCTGTCGGCAACGCCTGCAAGAGGGGCTAACGCAGCCTTTTCTTTTATTTCAAGATTGCCTAATATCATTCTTATTCCTCGCTTTTAAAAGCGTTAACGTGTCTCTTTATAGCTTCAAAGGATTCTTCGCTTATGTGATGCTCAATTTTACAAGCATCTTCTGAAGCGATATCCTTATCTACACCTAATTTTACAAGGAAATCCGTAAGCATTGTGTGACGTTCAAACATTTTTTCTGCAACAGATTTACCCTCGTTTGTCAGAGTAATATAGCCTTTTTCATCAACTGTAACGTAACCGCCGTTTTTTAAAAGACCAACTGCTCTGCTGACGCTGGGCTTTGAGTAACCCATATATTCGCATATATCAATTGAGCGAATGCTTTCGCTTTTCTTTGAAAGAATATAAACGGTCTCAAGATACATTTCGCCTGATTCCTGCAAATGCATTAAAAGACCTCCTTTATAGTTACTTGCTTTGTATTAGCCTATGATACCATAAATTAATGCTTTTTGCAAGTCGTAAGCAAATGGCAATCTTCTATACAAAAAGAGAGTGCGAAGCTTAGCGTGATACTCCAAGCGGAGTATCACGCAACTCTATTCGCCTACAGCGAGTGATATTGCTTCACAGTGATATTATGCTACGCATAGTGATATTGTCCTACGGACAGTTTATGGCGGATAGAATATAACGAAACCGATCGGTTTTATATCACTTTCGCAAAGCGGAAATATCACGCTGACTTTTGTCAGCATATCACTTAACAGATAAAAAGAAAGAGAAGACTCGTTGACATGCGAATCTTCTCTTTTCTTCTATTAGTGGTTTGGGCTACCGCCCAAGTGCGTTTGTACATACAAATGCGATGCTGGTTCTTCTTCACCGAAGTTTAAGGATTTCCAAATTCTCCGTTAAGAACAACACTAATTACCTTGCACTCTCTTGAATATTTTGATTATTCTTTTCTTGTATGCTTGAAATCAACTTTTCTTACACGGTAGTTTCCTGCCTTGAGCTCTTCTAAAAGCTCCTCGTTAGTTTTGATTTCTTTGTTGAAATAAACTCCGCCGATTCCCGCATCTTCAATTTCGTGGAAATCAGAGCCGCTTAAAACAAGGCTTTTGTTATGGAATTTTGCCCATTCTTCTGCGATTTCGTTAGAGGAATAATGACGGGGGTTACCGTTAAAAATTTCATATCCGTCAAGAAGCTTCCAGTCAGCAACCTCCATATCTCTTCTGAAAGGATGAGCCTGAACTAAAAGCAAACCGTTTTCGTGAGTGATTTTAGATAATTCTTCAAGGTCCATAGCCATAAGGTCACCGTTCGAACGTAAAAACTCTTCGGTAACACCGTAAACAAGATAGTCGTTAGCGGTGTTGTAAAAGTTGATTTCAACACCTAAAAGAACGTTGAATCTATCACCGGCTTCTTTTTTGAGAATATTATATCCACTTAAAAAATGGTCGATTTTTTCATTCCAAGAAGCATCTTCCATATGTATTCTCTTGAAGGTCATTTCGTTAAGATGGTTTGTTAGAACTATGCCTTTGTATTCTGTACCCTTATAGCTTTCAACAAGGTCTTTGGCAGTTGCAACGGCACAATTGCTTACTTCTTTTGTGTGCGCGTGCATTTCATACAAGTATTCCATAATAATATACATCCTCACTTCATTCGAGTTTCTATGGGATTATACCTCTTTTTTTCTCTTGTGTCTATATTTTATTGTTGCAAAAATATATAAAAATGTTACAATATAATTGTGAATGCATTTTTGCAGAAAGGGTGGTATTATGAGAAAGTGCGATGCTTGCGGTAAGGTTTACTCAGAAAGCAAAGATATTTTTTGTCCTCATTGCGGTGCAGTAGGTCAAAAGGACTGTAACCACGGAGCTTCCTTCGATTCTTCCAGATGGGACAGAGGCGAGATTTACCGTAATGACAGTAACACCTATAAACAAGGCGCTGAGCCTCACGCGCAAAGAACGTCCTCGGCGTATAATACTAACAATAAAAAAACTGAAGTATCAGGTGAGCAGTTCGGCTCGGATTACAGTGACCCGAAAACAGTTGTACGTAATATAGTTGAAACGGTAACGAAAAAAGCAAACGAAGGTAAAAAAGATGAGAAAAAATTCGTTAAAATAATCGGCGTTGTTGTAGCTCTTATATCGCTTTTTAACGTTGTCCTCTCTGAAATAGATTCAACAGATATTTTTTCAGAAAGTCCTTTTGAGGACTCATCTGTAGAATATATCAGCTATCCCGTTGAGGTTATAGCAGGTGAAGTGTCTGTTGAACCATTTGAAGATTGGGACGGTACTTGGTTTTTCGATATGTATTTAGAAACCCTTTATATGTATTCGGGTGATAGTGAAGCATCTGTTGAGGTTTGTGATAAGCTTTCCGGCGATGAATATATTTATATCGACGGCGTATTCTGTACAATGCCCGATAGAATAATGAGTATTGATAATTACGATAAGATTATCGAAGAAGATGGGTCGTATGTTATAAGTGATTCTCAAAGCACCAATGCTCATACCATACAGTATTGGTTTAACGCAGGTGATATTGTATATTGCAGTTACCTTACCTTGAATTTTGATGATGGCTCAACAGTTGACCTTATACTTCCCTTTGATGCTTTCAGTTGCGATGAAGAGGGGAATGTTACCTATTATACCTGCAATATGAATGAAGAAGATACAGTTATTTTTGAAGAAACAGTGCCAGAGGCGGTTTTAGATGAATTCGATTGTATGGTGGAATTTTAAAGTATGAATAAATCTAAAAACACCGCCTTTTGCGGGATGGTAAGCGCCTTATCGGTTGTGCTTATGCTTGTAACAACCGTCTTGCCTGTTATGATGTATGTTTTACCTATTGTTACGGGTATTCTTATAATGCTCACGGCAGAGGTAACGAATAAAAAATGGGCAATAGGAACCTTCTTTTCAACGGCAATAATTTCGTTGCTTATGCTTACCGAAAAAGAAACTGCTTTGACGTATCTTTTCTTCTTCGGCTGGTATCCGCTTGCAAGAGAGCAGCTATCAAAAATACCCAAAGCAATTCAATTTATTATAAAGCTTGTTATCTTTAATTTTTCGGCGGTAGCAATAGGCGTTGTGGGTGTATACGTTTTCGGCGTTTCGAAAGAAGATTATACCGAATTCGGTAAGTATACTATACCCATACTTCTTGTTATGGCAAACGTAGTATTTGTTTTGTATGAAATGATGTTAAAAAAATACTCGTTTATGCTAAAAGAGTTGGGTAAAAGAATAAGTAAAAAACTGAAATAAATATAGGAATCGCAAAACCTGGTGTAAAACTGTGTTTTGCGATTTTTAATATATTAAACAATTTGTTGAATAATTCTATAATTGTATTGACAAAATACGGCAAAAAAAGTTATACTATAATACGTATAATTATGAAAAATAGGGGGCTATTTTATGCAGAAAAAAACAGTTGCTCTTACAGGTTCTTCAGGTACCATGGGCTTCCAGGGTTTCTTAGAACTCTATAAGAAAAAAGACCAGTTCAACATTGTTCTCCTCAACAGAGACAGTAAGAAAAACCGTGAGAAATTCGCACCTTATATGAATGACCCTTCAATCAGATTTGTTTGGGGTGACCTTACAAATTATGAGGACGTTCTTGATATGGTGAACGGTGCAGATTACGTTCTTCACGTTGGCGGTATGGTTTCTCCTGCGGCAGACTACTATCCCGTTAAAACTCAGAAAACAAACGTTGCAGCTGCTCAGAATATCGTTAATGCTATTAAAGCACAGCCCGACCCTGATGCAGTTAAGGTTGTTTACATAGGTACAGTTGCTGAAACAGGTGACAGAAATGCTCCTATCCATTGGGGTAGAACAGGTGACCCTCTTAAAGTAAGCGTTTACGACCATTATGCAATCAGTAAGATTAAAGCAGAAGCTGTTTTTGCTGATTCAGGTCTTAAGCATTGGGTATCTCTTCGTCAGTCCGGTATCCTTTATCCTGCAATTCTTAAAAACCTTGAGCCTATTATGTATCACGTTCCGATTAACGGTATGCTTGAATGGGCTACTGTTGAAGATTCAGGTCGTCTTCTTGCAAATGTTTGCGGCGACGATATTCCCGAAGAATTCTGGAGACGTTTCTACAACATTGGTTCAGGTGAAGAATACAGAATTACCAACTTTGAATTTGAAGACCTTCTTCTCGGTACTTTAGGCCTCGGTTCACCCAAGAAGCTCTTTGACCCCCATTGGTTTACAACCCGTAACTTCCACGGTCAGTGGTATTACGACGGTGATGAGCTTGAAAAATATTGCCATTTCCGTGCTAATATTCCTGTTAAGCAGTATTTCAAGAGCATGATGGATAAGGTTGAATCCTTCTATAAATTAGCTTTTCTTGCAAAACCCTTTGCACCCATTCTTAAAAATCTTTGGATGAAGAAAATTGCAGAAACACCCGAGTATGGTACTCTCTGGTGGGCAGCAAACAAAGTTGACGTAAGAATGAAAGCTTATTACGGCAGTATGGAAGAATATGAAAAGCTTCCCAGAAAGTGGGAGGATTTCGAAATAATCATTCCTTCAAAGAAAACAACTGCTGATGACGTTGTTATTCTTAACCACGGTTACGATGAAACTAAGCCCTTTGATTCTCTTACTCTTGAGGATTTACAGAAGGCTGCTGAATTCAGAGGCGGTAAATGTCTTGCAACAGAGATCGTTGATATGTACACTCCTGTTAAATGGGTAAGTGCAAGAGGCAACGAGTTTGAAATGTCACCCAACCTTGTGCTTAAGGGTGGTCATTGGTGTCCCGCAGAGCTTCCTTGGCCCTGGAATTATGACGAAGAAGCAAGAATCAATCCTTTCTTTGCTCAGGTTTGGGATCGTGAAGGCGAAAATAACGTTTACGGACCTGAAATCTTTGATAACTTTAAGGAGAAGGTAACACAATGAAAATATTTATGATTGGCGGTACCGGTCTTTTAGGCTGTGAAGCTGCACGTATATTTATCGAAAGAGGTCACGAGGTTACAAGCGTAGCTCTTCCTCCTCTTCCCGAAGGAGCACCTATTCCTCAGGAAATGAAGCTTGAATTCTGCAACATCTATGAGAAATCAGATGATGAAATCCGCGAGCTTCTCAAAGGTCACGATTGCTTCGTTTTCGCTGCAGGTATCGACGAAAGAGTTGAATTCCCCGCACCTGTTTATGATGCATACTATAAATACAACATTCAGCCCCTTGAAAGAATTCTTCCTCTTTGTAAAGAGGTTGGCGTTAAGAGTGCTGTTATCCTTGGCTCTTACTTTGCATATCTTGCAAAAGAGCGTCCTGATATGAAGCTTACAGAAAAGCATCCCTATATCAGAAGCCGTATCGACCAGGAAAATGTTGCATTCTCATTTGCTGATGAAAACTTTGATGTAGCTGTTCTTGAGCTTCCTTACATTTTCGGTACTCAGCCCGGTAGAAAGCCTGTTTGGGTCATCCTTATTGAGCAGATTAAGAGAATGGATAAGCTTCCCTTCACAATGTATCCCGGTGGCGGTACAGCAATGCTTACCGTTCGTCAGGTTGGCGAGGTTATCGTTGGTGCTGCTGAAAAGTCAAAGGGTGCAAAAGCATGGCCTATCAGTATGTACAACTTAACCTGGAAGGAATTCCTTAAAATCGTTTATGCCGCAAGAGGTATGGGCGAAAACCGTAAGATTATAAGCGTTGCTCCCTGGATGATGCGTATGGGCCTTGGCGGAGTTAAGAAAGAGTATGCAGAAAAGGGTATTGAAAGCGGTATTGACGTTGACGGTCTTGCAGATATTATGGGTATCAACCTTTTCATTCCTGATCGTTTCTCAAAAGAACTCGGTGCTACTGACGACGATATCAAAGCAGCTATCTTTGATTCAATCAAGGTTTCACAGGCTGTTTATGATGGAACAGTAGAATTGTTAGGTATGAAAGGTGAATAACCTGAAAACGAAAAACAATTAATATTTTAACTATTTAACAGGCAAATTCTGAAGATGTTTTCTTTAGAATTTGCCTGTTGTTTTATTATAAAAAAAGTGTATAATCGCGTTGTCAAATCTCGGCTAAAATGCGAGGATTTCATATTTTAGCCGAGATTTTATATTGACTTACAGCGCATAATAATATATAATATAAACGAGAAATTATACTCTGATGAGGTGTATTATGAGCTATATTAATCGCCATATGGAACAGCGTATAACCGAACTTTCAAAAACTTGGTCAGCAATTCTGCTCACCGGTCCGCGTCAGTCCGGTAAAACCACTATGCTTAAAAACCTTGCAGAAAAGGAAAATATCGGTCGTGATTACATTTCCCTTGATGACTTGACTGTAAGAGAAATGGCAAAAAACGATCCTAAAATGTTTCTGCAACTTCATAAACCGCCGATTATTATCGACGAGGTTCAGTATGCTCCGGAGCTGTTCACTTATATAAAAATTTATGTGGATACACATCATAACCCCGGCGATTTTTGGTTGACCGGCTCTCAAGTGTTTGGTTTGATGAAAGGTGTTCAGGAGTCGCTGGCAGGTCGTGTTGCGCTTCTGCATATGTCGCCCTTATCTCAAAGGGAAATTATCGGCGCAGAACCTCGCCCCTTTACAACCGATTTTGATGCACTTGTAGAGGATAGCAAAAACAACCAAGCGCTTACTACCCCACAAATGTATGAGCGCATCTGGAAAGGCTGTATGCCCGGTCTCGCAAGCGGAGAATACACCGACAGAAATATGTACTACTCCTCTTATTTATCTACCTATATCGAGCGTGACGTTCGCGAACTTTCGGGTGCGATAGATGCCTTGAAGTTTACAAGATTTATCATAGCAGTTGCCGCCCGTGCATCACAGCTTGTTAACTATAAAGCGATGGCGGATGACGCGGATATCGATCAGGCTACGGCAAAGGCATGGCTTCAGATACTCGAAACATTGGGAATTATCTTCCTTCTGCATCCGTATTCCAACAATGTCTTAAAGCGCACAATTAAAACGCCGAAGCTGTATTTTTATGATACGGGACTTATCTGCTATCTCACAAAATGGTCTTCGCCCGAGGTTGCAGAAAGCGGCGCAATGAGTGGCGCATTACTCGAAAACTTTACCGTATCTGAAATTATGAAAAGTTATCAGAATGCCGGTAAAGAGCCTTTTTTAAACTATTATCGTGACCGTGATGCAAGAGAGATTGACGTTATTATTGAAGGTGACGGTAAACTGTGTCCATTGGAAATCAAGAAAACGTCAAACCCCGATAAGAGAATAACCAAAACCTTCAGTCTTATCGATAAATCGCCCTTGGTGCTCGGCACATCCGCCGTGCTCTGCATGAGCGACCGCCTCTCTGCCTTCGACAGAGATAACCTCATCGTCCCGATTTGGATGATATGATATTTATGTTTTTATTGATAATAATATTTTATCTCCTATAATTAATAAAAACCGTACTATGCACGAACTGACGAAAAATACTGTCGGTGAGTGATTTCGCACATCCTACGGTTTTTACCCAACCAAACTCGCGAATCTTACAATAGACATATAATAGTAAAATAACAAAATAACAACAAGCAAAGCTTACTGTTTAAGTTAAGGTTTGCTTGTTGTTTTGTTTTCTGAAGTTTTGTAATAATTTACAAAATGCCCCTCATATACTTGTATTGAACTCGTATAGGAGGGTGTTTATGAATTACGATTACGATATCCGTGCAGTTGAATTAGGCAATTTTATCGTGGAAAATAAATCAACTGTCCGTGCAACTGCTAAAAAATTTGGGATTTCTAAATCTACCGTACATACAGATATTACGGTAAGACTCAGACGTATTAATCCTACTTTGTTTTCGGAAGTTAGAAAGGTGCTTGACGTTAACAAAGAGGAACGTCATATCCGTGGCGGAATCGCCACAAGAGAGAAATACAAAAAAGAAGCATTTTGTACCAAGTGACTATAAATTTATTGACAAAATTACTCCGGAATTGTATATTGAATTATATATTATAAAAAATTCGGAGTGCTATATTATGAAAAAGTTTATAAGCTTATGCCTCGTTTCTATAATTCTTGTTGCGTTCTGCTCTTGCGGAAGAGGCGAGGAGGATGACGGTAAGGCCTTGTTAACCGCTGATTCTACAATTAACGTTACAAGTAATGCAGGGGTTATAACTCTTAACGAAGATGTTGCTGCTATTATGCTCGGTGTTTTTTCGCCCGAGCATTTAGGATTAAGCGACGTGATAGAAAGCTATACTTTGAAATTAGGTGCAACAAAGGTTTTCGGTAAAGACGCTTGCCTTGTTGAAGCCTATGCCGAGGATAGTGATTCTCCGGAAGGAATATTTGCTATTTTAGGTCAGGATTGTTACGTGTATAAAAATAATCAGTATATGCTTCTTACTGCCGACGGTCCCGTTGAAGTTACAACAAATCCATCAGTAACAAATTCAGTCGACGAGTCTGCAGGGGATGAAACAGGGGCTTCGGAATCAAACGAAGCAACAGAGATTGCTCAATCCACTACCCAACCTCAAACAAACCCACAGTTACCCTCAGGTATGCAATACAATGAGGCAAATGATAAAAAGCTTAAGGCAACCTTCTCTTCATATTCAAAGGAAACCTTAGGTATCGAAAAAGAATTAGACGAGTACGTTTTAGTTGCCGTTGGTGGCACGGCTACCGCGATTGACGGTGAAAAAGTGTATACAGTTCAAATCTACGAAAAAGACGGAACAAAAACCGCTTATAAATTAGCAATAAGCGATAACGGACCTTACAAATACAACACCGAAACACAAAAATTTGAAAAGCTTAACTAAAAAAGATGTGTTTGCTCATTTTGAGTAAACACATCTTTTTTATATTATGTCTTTGAGAAGCAGAGTTATATTAGTCGTAAATTTCCAAAATTTCAGCAGCTTTTTGTTTAACCGAATAAATAAGGTCGTTAGGTGATTTAACCTTAACACGTCCGCCGAATTGAACAATCCAAGCTACAAGACCTTCGCTTGAAGCAACGTTAGTTCTTAAAACGAAATGCTCATCGTCGTATTTTTGTATTTTTACGTTTTCACCGAATCTGTCAAGCATTGGCTCAAGAGTATCGTTGTTGCAAATAAATTCAACGGGCTTCGGCTCACCGCTGTACATATTGAAAAGCTTTGATGCATAATCTGCAGAATCAAAGTAGTTTTTATAATCGGAAACCTCTGAAAAATGCCTTGCGGGTAAGCTTGTCTTTTCAAGATGCTTGATTTTATCTATTCTTAAATGCATAAGGTTATCATATTTTTCGTTGTTGCAAACAAGATAGTAATGGTCATCAGACCAGATAAGAGCATAAGGGCTGACGGTAAAGCTTTTCTCTTCCTTAGCGGTTTTAAATTCTTCCGTAATACGTCTTCTTGTGTATGTGAAATTAACCTTTACTTTCGCTGAAATTGCTTCATCTAAAAGGCTTATTGTATAGTATATTTCTTCGTTTTTGCATTTAGGTCTGTTGTCAACATAAACCTGTGAATGAAGGATTTTAGCCTGTTTTTCGCTTGCAAAGCTTTCGATTTTTTGTACAAGTTGATTTGTTTTCTTTTGAGAAATAAAGTTTGCCGCTTGTACTGCATCTGAAAGAAGACGTAATTCGGCAAGCTCAAATTCTCTTGCACCTAAAAAATAACCGCCTCTGTTTTTTGAGCCTGTGTGAATAATATCGAAACCGTAATCTCTTAAGATATCAATATCGTTATAAATTGATTTTCTTTCTGCGGGAATATCTAACTGCGAAAGCTCGTCGCAGATTTCAGTTGCGGCAAGATAATGGTTTTCATCAGTTTTCTTTCTTAAAATATCAACGATATAAAGTAATTTTAACTTGGATTTTTGAACTCCTGCCATAAAAAATGCACTCCTTAAAGGGTTGTGAATTCGTTAAAATAATTCTACTATAAAATAACGGTTTTGTAAATAATAAATGCAATGAGATATTTACAAAAAGAGGGTATAGGTGTATAATTAAAATGTATTTTTATGTGGTTTTATAAAACAGTTTATTTCTTTTTTGCGAATGTGTGGTGTTAGGATGATTGGCTTAAAAATCGGTATGGATATAGGTACGGGTAACGTGACTGCCGCTATTGACGGTAAAGGCGTAGTTCTTTGCGAGCCTGCCGTGCTTGCTCTTGAAAGAGAAACGGGTGAAGTTATTGATGCAGGTAAAAAGGCTTTCGAAATGACGGGCAGATGCCCCGATGCAATTAAGCTTACAAGACCCTTGCTTTCAGGAGGTGTTGCAGAGCTTGAAAACAGTGAAAAGCTTATTCGTACTTTTCTGGAGCGTATTTGTAAGAATAAAATATTTAAACCCGTTGTTGCCGCAACAATGCCTGCAGGCATAACCAATCTTGAAAAACGAAACATATTAGACTGTATTTTAAAAGCGGGTGCGGGTAAGGCTGTGCTTATTGAAGAGCCTCTTGCAGCGGCTTTGGGTATTGGTATAAATCCCGAAATGCCATACGGCACAATGATAGTTAATATCGGTGCAGGAACGACGGGCGTAGCCGTTGTTACTATGGGTAGCATTGCAGTTGCAAAAAGTGCTACAGTCGGTGGCGACGATATGGATAGAATTATAAAAACCTATCTGAAAAATAACCGTGGTATTGAGGTCGGCAGGCTTACCGCTGAAGAATTAAAACAGCTTATCGGCGGTGCTAAAGTCCGCGAGGAAACCATTGCAGCAGTTGCAAAGGGTAAGGATACTGCTGACGGTATGCCTTTATTTTTTGAGGTTACCGCCCAAGAAATAAACTTTGCAATAAGAGATTGTGTTGATGAAATCTGCAAGGCAATAACGGATGTTCTTGAGGTTACCCCGCCCGAGCTTGTAAAAGATATTACCGATAGCGGTATTTTCCTTTGCGGAGGAATGTCGAAGCTTTACGGTATTGATAAATATATTGAAGAGGTTACGGGAATACGTGTGAAAATCCCCGGTAATGAGAGCCACGTTTCTGCTTTAGGTTGCTTGAGAGCGTTAAATGAAGAAAATTATTTAAAGCAAAACGGCTATCATTTTGTCACTCTTGAAATATTAGAATGAATATCTTTAAAACCGCTTGATTTATCATAAATCAAGGTAAATTTATGAGGTGAACAATGAAACTTCTTGTTATAGACGGAAACTCAATTCTTAACCGTGCCTTTTACGGTGTAAGGCTTTTAAGCACTAAGGACGGCAGATATACTAACGGTATATTCGGCTTTATGAATATTTTTCTTCATCTTCTTGAAGAATACAAGCCTGATAGTGTTGCCGTTGCTTTTGACGTTAAAGCACCTACCTTCCGACACGAAATGTACGATGAATATAAAGGTACAAGAAAGCCGGCACCGTCAGAGCTTATAGAGCAATTCCCAACCTTAAAAGAGCTTTTAGGGTATTTGGGGTATTCTGTAATTGAAAAGCCGGGCTACGAAGCAGACGATATTTTAGGAACTTTATCAGCTGCTTGCGGAAAAGACGATTTTTGCTATATTGCAACGGGTGACCGTGACAGCTTACAGCTTGTAAGAGATAACGTAAACGTTGTTTTAGCAACAACAAAAATGGGTAAATCCGCAACTACGGTTTATGACAGAGCTAAGATAAAAGAGGTTTACGGGGTTGAACCCGAGCAGCTTATTGATATAAAAGCTATTCAAGGTGATACGTCTGACAATATCCCCGGTGTTGCAGGTATCGGTGAAAAGGGTGCTCAAGAGCTTATAGGTAAATTCGGCTCTGTTGATTATATTTATGAAAATATTGAAAATATCGACGTTAAAGCAGGTATTCGTGCTAAGCTTGAAGCATCAAGAGAGAATGCATTTTTGAGCAAAAAGCTTGGTACAATTTGCCTTGAAGCACCTATAGACCGAAATATAGAAAACTATTCAATTAAAAGCCCCGACACAGTAAAAGCATCAAATCTTCTTATGTCTTTAGAGATGTCAAAGCTTTTAGCCAGACTTAATTTTGACGAGGAAGAAATTGCTTCAAAATCAGATGCAAAATCAGTTAAACTCTATGAAGTTACTGATACCGACGAATTCTTAAGTAATTTAAGAGCTACGGGAAAAGCATATTTTACAACGAAATTCAACAACGGCGGTATTGAATATATTTTATTTAAAACTACCGATGGTGTTGCTCTTGTAGGTAATTATGACTTTATGTTTATGAGCTTTGCTACTGAATTTTTCTGTGACGAAAGCATCAGTAAATTCACCGACGATTCAAAACAGCTTTACGGCTTTTGTGATGTAAACGGGATTGAGGTCAAGGGCATTGTACTTGACACCTCTCTTGCGGCTTATCTTCTTAATCCTAATTCATCAGATTATTCTGTAAAAGTTTTAGCAGGGGCGTATTCTTTGTCGCCCGTAAAGATAGAAGCTGATGATTTAAATGATTTTTATCAGGCAGAAAAAGAATTTGTTGACAGTGCCGCATATATTGAATCCTTAAGCGTCAAGCTTTTCTCTGCAATAAAAGAAAATGAGCAGGAAAAGCTACTTAATGAAATAGAGCTACCCCTTGCAAGAGTGCTTGCTTCTATGGAGAAAACAGGCTTTTGTGTTGATAAAGAGGGCCTTGAAAAATATAACGAGAAAATCTCTGCAGAATTAGAAAACAGCCTGAAAAACGTTTACGATATGGCAGGGTGTGAATTTAATCTTAATTCACCTAAACAGCTTGGCGACGTTTTGTTTTCAGAGGATAAATTAAATCTTCCTCACGGAAAGAAAACTAAAAACGGCTATTCTACTAATGCAGACGTGCTCGAGGGCTTAAGAGATAAGCATCCGATAATTAACGAAATTCTTCGTTACAGAGGTCTTATGAAGCTCAAATCAACATATTGTGAGGGTCTTTTAAAGGTTATTGATAACGATGGCAGAATTCATTCTACCTTAAATCAGACCGAAACAAGAACGGGTAGAATTTCCTCTGCAGAGCCTAATCTTCAGAATATCCCCGTTAGAACAGAGCAGGGTAGAGAATTAAGAAGATTTTTTATCGCTGATGAAGGGAAAGTCCTTGTCGATGCTGACTATTCACAAATTGAATTGAGAGTTTTAGCGGCTCTCGCTGATGATAAAAATATGATTTCCGCTTTCTTAAGCGGTGCTGATATCCATTCTATTACCGCTTCTCAGGTTATGGGTGTAGCTTTAGAGGATGTAACCCCCGATGACAGAAGAAAAGCAAAGGCGGTAAACTTCGGTATAGTTTACGGTATCGGTGCATTTTCGCTTTCAAATGATATCGGCGTTTCTGTAACTGAAGCAGACAGATATATCAAGGGCTACCTTGCAAATTACAGCGGTGTTGCAGCATTTATGGAAAATGCAAAGAAATCTGCTAAAGAAAAAGGTTATGCCGAAACTTATTTCGGCAGAAGAAGATATCTTCCCGAGCTTCAGGAGAAAAATGCAATCAGACGTGGCTTCGGTGAAAGAGTAGCTATGAATATGCCTATTCAAGGTACAGCGGCTGATATTATTAAAATTGCAATGATAAGAGTTTATGAACGCTTAAAAGCAGAATATCCCGAAGCAAAGCTTATTATGCAGGTGCACGATGAGCTTATCATTGAAACACCTGAAAAGGATGCTGAAAGTATAGTTTCACTTCTTAAGGATACAATGGAAAATGCTTGTAAGTTAGCTGTTCCGCTTACTGTTGAGGTTGAAAGCGGAAAGACGTGGTATGATACAAAATGACAGATTTAATTTTTGAAAAAATGACTGAGCAACATATTCCTCGGGTTGCAGAGCTTGAAAAACAGTGCTTTTCAACCCCTTGGAGTGAAAATGCTCTTTCAGAAGAATTATCAAATAATTTTGCAAGATTCATTGTTGCGTTATCAAATGGGGAGATTGTCGGTTATATAGGCTCTCACAACGTTTTAGGTGAGGTTTATATTACAAACGTTGCCGTTTTTCCCGAATACAGAAAAAACGGCTTCGGCGAAGCTCTTATCAAAATGCTTGTGGAAACAGTGAAAAATGAAAATGCAGATTTTATAACTCTTGAAGTAAGAAAAAGTAATGCTTCTGCAATAAAATTGTACGAAAAATGCGGATTTTGTGCGGTCGGGGAAAGAAAAAACTTTTATGAAAAGCCGTGCGAGGATGCAATTTTGATGACAAAAAATTTTAATTGATACGGAGATAGTTTATGAAAATTCTCGGAATTGAAAGCTCTTGTGACGAAACAGCCGCATCAGTTGTTGAGGACGGCAGAAAAGTGCTTTCAAACGTTATAGCTTCTCAGGTTGAGGAGCATAAAATATATGGCGGAGTTGTACCCGAAATCGCTTCAAGGCGACACGCTGAGGCTATATGCGGTGTAGTGGATAAAGCTTTATCTGATGCAGGTTGCACCCTCGACGATATAGATGCACTTGCAGTTACTTACGCACCGGGGCTTATCGGAGCTCTCCTCGTAGGTGTAAATTATGCAAAAGGTCTTTCTTATTCAACCGGACTTCCTCTTGTTCCCGTTCACCATTTAAGAGGTCATATTGCAGCTAATTACATATCTGATGAGAAAATAGAGCCGCCTTTTATTGCACTTGTTGTTTCAGGCGGTCACAGTCATATAGTTAACGTAAAAAGCTATACTGATTTTGAAATTATAGGCAGAACCCGTGACGATGCAGCGGGTGAGGCGATGGATAAAGCCGCAAGAACGGTCGGGCTTCCGTATCCCGGTGGCGTTAATCTTGATAAAATATCGGTAAACGGTGACGAAAATAAATATAAATTTCCCGTTCCGAAAATATCAGATTCGAAATATGATTTCAGCTTCTCGGGTTTAAAAACCTTTGCTGTAAACCTTGTTCATAATGCATCTCAAAAGGGTGAAGAAATCAAAGCGGAGGATTTAGGAGCATCTTTTATAAAAGCGGTAACCGATATTCTTGTTGCTCATACTGTTGAGGCTGCCGAAGAATTCGGTGCTAAGAAAATTGTTCTTGCAGGCGGTGTTTCCGCAAACTCACGTTTAAGAAGAGTTATGACTGAAAAATGCAGGTGTAAAGGTATAGACCTTTATATGCCTGAGCTAAAATATT
This sequence comes from Clostridia bacterium, assembly GCA_017937865.1. GTDB lineage: Bacteria > Bacillota > Clostridia > Oscillospirales > Acutalibacteraceae > DTU089. The sequence continues at coordinate 20,160 of JAGBCU010000009.1, forward strand.
GCGGTGATAACGGAGCTATGATTGCATCTCAGGGCTATTATGAATTTATAGCTAAAAAAGATAGCGAAGAATTTCATAATTTATCCTTGAATGCGATTGCAACAAAATCTATAGATAAGGTGTAAAAACGCCGAATAATACAAAAAATTATGCAATTCATCATTAACTTTAACAGTTTTTTTGTTATATGTTTGGTAAATATGATAGTATAATTTTTGTGAATTTTCTTGAATTTCCTTGACGAATATGTTATAATTCAACCGTATAAGTTTATACTTAACTGTATTATGATTTGGAGGAATCACAAATGAAGAAAAACTTCAAGAAATCTTTAGCTGTGTTATTGGCTATGTTGATGCTTGTTTCAGTTGTAAGTGTAACTGCTTTTGCTGCTACATACACAATTACATTCCAGGCAACGTCAAACGCGGATAAAGGCCAAACACAGACAGCAACCCGTACCTTCAGCAAGAAGGGTGATATCATTATCCTTCCTACAAAGGAAGAGTTGACGTTTACTCGTGAAGGCTATGACCATGTTGGTTGGTCAACCGGTTCAACAGGTGCTACAAAGCACGGTGACTTCGGTGCTGAATACAAAACAACTAAAGCAGCAAACTACAAAATGTATCCTGCATGGAAGGCAAAAGTTTTCGAGGTTACATATACAGCAGGTGCTTTTGGTGTAGGTGCAGACGTTGTTGTTGAAGCAACATACAACAAAGCTGTTAGAATCAGTGATGCTCTTTTCACCCGTGAAGGCTACACTCAGGTCGGTTGGGCATTGTCCGAAGGCGGCGAACAGGAATACAAGCTCAATCAGACTGGTGTTAAGTTCGAAGCTGATACAGTTCTTTATCCTGTTTGGGTTAAAGATATTTACAACGTTGAAACAAGCATTAACTCTGCTGATTTCGGCTCAGTTTGTATCGGTTACGTAACTCCCGAAAAGAAAACTCTTGTTGTTACTAACAACAGTAACGTTGAGATTTCATATACAGTTCCTACTTCTGCTAACTACACAATTGTAACATCAGGCTCTTCAACATTGGACGAAGGTGAGTCATTTACAGTTACAATTCAGCCTAAAGCTAACTTAGCAGTAGGTATGTACAACGAAACATTAAACTTCGTTGCTAATAAAGATGTTGTTTCTTTCTCAATACCCGCTAAATTCTCTGTCAACGATCACGCATTCGTTAGATATGAATCAAACGGCGACGCTACATACTCACAGGACGGTACCAAATCAGCTGAATGTCTTAACGGTTGCGGTACTAAAGACACTCTCCCTGACATTGGTTCAATGAAGGTTTACGGTGCTGAATACAACACAGTTGTAGGTCTTTCAGATGAATATATCTACCACAGAACAGTTCGTTTCACAGCTTACGGTAGCGGTAGCGATTACAACGAAGCAGAAACAGTTGACGGTGCATTAAGATACGTTCCTGTTTCATGGTATGTAAATGATGACTTTAACGGCACATTCACAGATAGCTATGACGTTAACTTCACTCATACAATTTTCGGTAGCTACACTCTTACTATCGACTATGTTCAGGAAGAGTTTGACGGCGAATCAGGTACATGGGTTCCCACAGGCGAAACTGATCAGAAAACATTCGAATACAGTGTAGGTGCAACTGCAGAAGAAAAGCAGGAAATTCAGAGACCTCAGACAATCCTCGGTATTCTCTTCGGTCTTTTCGAAATGCTCTTCTCTCTTCTCGGTATTGGTGCATAATTAATTTAATTATAATACAGTAAAATAAATCATCACCGTTGCAAAGCAACGGTGATTTTTTCTTGAAAAATGATATCCTGTGTGATATATTCGTATTGTATAATTTCACTAAAAAGCATATCTGTTGTTAGCGGGTGGTATAATGAATAAAAATATTATAATAGCGGGTGGCGGTCATGGCGGTATTGCTGCAGGAGCTCTTCTTGCGAAGAATGGCTTTAACGTAACGGTTTACGAAAAAAACAGCCGTGAAAATATGGGCTATGATTGGACTGATATTTTTGCACCTAACGCTCTTTCTGTGGCAGGAATACCTATGCCCGACAAAAGCCTTTATGAATATAAAACAGATATGACTTTTTATTCAACTAATGAGAAAAAAGCTATCCGTCAAAGAGTGCCGGAAGATGAGCTTGAAATAAAAATGGAACGACGTGATATTTATAATCACATTATTTCATTCGCTGAAAAATGCGGTGTGAAGTTTGTATATTCCTGTAATATTGAAAAGCCGATTTCAAAAAACGGTAGAGTTATAGGCATTAAAACCGATAAAGGCGATTTTTACGGTGATTTGATAATTGATGCCTGCGGTTGCAATTCGCCTGTCAGAACAAATCTTAACCACGGATTAGGTGTACAAAATCAAATGGGAGCTTTTGAGCGTTTTTACGTTTACAGAGCCTTCTATAACAAAGCGACGGAAAAAGAGATAGAGGATAAATATAAAGTATGTCTTTTTCCCGATAACGTTTTGGGCATTGGTTGGGTTGCAACTGAAGATGAGTATACTGATTTGCTTATAGGCAGATTTGAGCCGTTCACGCCGGAAGAAGCGAAGGAAAGCGCAGAAAAATTCCGACAGCGAAACGAAAGCTTAGGCACAGATGTTGTTCGTGGCGGTCAGTTTGTTCAAATCCCCGTAAGGCACACCTTATCCGTTATGGTTGCGGACGGATATGTGGCAATAGGTGATGCTGCGTTTATGACGGTGCCGATTATCGGCTCCGGTATCGCCAATTCCTTTAAGGCTGCAAAAATATTAGCAGATGCAATAATTGATGATGTATCGGGTGAATACACTGCAAAATCACTTTGGAAATATCAGTATAATTATTATAAAGCATTAGGTTCAGGATTGTCGCAATTAGCAACAGTAAAGCTTCTTTTAACAAGACTAACTCCGAATGAGCTTGACTACATATTTGAAAATGATATATTAACGTGGCGAGAGATGACGATAACCGCAAACAGCACAAGTCTTAAAAGCTTTATTCATATTGCCTCTGATATGCCCAAAAGAGGAATTGCTATAGTTAAAGATAAAGCATTATTAAAGAAGCTTTTAGGTGTAGGCGAGGATATAGCTAAAGTTGTTGCAGTATGTCTTTCAATGCCAAAAGCTTATGATAAAGAAAGGGTTTATAAATGGGCAAAGAAATACGATAATATATTTAAAGTATAATAAAAAACACTGTTGAATTTTAGTGTGTTCAACAGTGTTTTTACTTTATATAAAGAAAAGCTTTGATGCAACGAGCATTACAACAAGGAAAATAACGTTTATAAGAGTAAACATCAAAAAGTATTGCTTACCGTGACCGGGGTAAAGAATTCTGAATTCGCTAAATGTTATGAGGCTTGCAAGCGATGCGATAAGAGTACCCGTACCGCCAATGTTAACACCCAGTAAAAGAGAATGATAATCGTTTGTAAATTGTGATAAAAGAATCGCAGAGGGAACGTTGCTTATAAACTGACAGGAAAGGGTAGATACCAAAAGAGCATCCTTTTCAAGAAGAGTAGAGATGAAATCATTTACTACGTCAATTCTCGATAAATTACCGGAGAAAATAAAGAAAAAGAAGAATGTACCTAAAAGACCGTAATCAACCATCAAAAGAGATTCTCTGTCAACTATAAGAAGTATCAGCGGTATTAAAACGAGTCCAAGCTGATAGGGGATAACTCTGAAAACAATAAGTATAGAAAGAGCGAAAAGTATAATGTACAGAACGGTTTTCGGTTTGTTCAGCTTCTCGGGGAATTCTTCTTTGATCGAAAGCTTTTTAGGCTTCACAAAAAGGCAAGCGATTATAAGCATTGTGATTGCAAGAATAAACGGCGGAAGCATTATTTTGCAGAATTCTGCAGTGGGTATATTGAAAAATGAATATAAATATAGATTTTGCGGATTACCGAAAGGGGTGAGCATACCGCCTAAATTCGCCGAGATATTTTGAAGAATGAAAAGATACGCCATATGCTTTTCGTTGTTTGTAGAAGAAAGAGCAAGGTAGCCTAACGGCAAGAAAGTGATAAGAGCCATATCGTTTGCAATTATCATTGAACCTATAAAAGTAATGCAAATAAGGGTTATGAATAAAGTTCTTAAGTTTCCCGTAATCAAAACGATACGCCTTGCAAGAATTGTAAAGAATTTAATATTCCTTAAAGCACAAACAACTGCGAGAGTCAGAAATAAGCAAACGAGCGTTTTCCAATCAAAATATGACAAATATTCTTTATCAGGCGGTACAAAAAAGCAAGTAGCAAGAGCCACAAAAACCGCAACACAAAAAACTGTGTTCTTTTTTATAAATTTAACAATAGGCATATCCATTCTCCTTCGGGTGTATCAAACACCCTTAAAAACACTGCTTGAAATAATACACCTATTTGGCTTGTTTTTCAAGAGAAAAAGTAAAAATAAAAAAGGTATTTGTACTCTTAAAATACAAATACCTTTATGTATATTTAATTAAACTTAATACATTGTTTTAGAAAGCACGAAGCAAGTCCAAAGAGCAATTACGAATAAACCTTCGGCGGGAATTGCGAGCTTTGTATAAGGGCATTTCCAGCCTTTGTCAACAAAAAGAAAAATTGTTCTTGTAACGAAAACCGTTGTTGCAAAGAAAAGACCGCCAATCATTGAGTAATAGGGCGTTTTAAGTGCAAGCATAAGGAATAATAAGAAACCGCCTAAAGCACCTGAAATACCACCGTAATAAACTCGAATTTCTGTAATACCTGCATTATCAACCGGTTTAACTGAAAAGCTTTCTGCATTCTTCAAGGGTTTTGTGATAAACACAACCGCCATACCGAAGAAATAAAGAATAAGACCAATTGCCGCAACAGCTGCGGGAATATTTGATAACAAAATCTCTTTCATAAAACCATCTCCTTTAAGGGAACTGCATATCAATATTAAATTCCAAGCTTTTTTAATATTCTGTGAGGTATAGACAACATATGCTTGTTGTATTCTTTCAAATAAGTTTCGTGCCAGCCCGCCCTGTAAAAACGAGGCCTTCTGTACGCTTCTTCTTTATCCTGGTCAAAAATGTGATATAAATAATCCTCTAATTTCTTAAACATAATGTTTTCGTAGTCGAGCATTTTATATCTGTATTCACATAACATATCAACGTATAAATCATCATTCTGATCGATTTCAATTACTTTTTCAACCGCTTTTTCTATAGAATCGTACTGTAAGCAATCAATAAAAGAATTTGTGTTGAAATCATTTGAAATTGTTGGGTCGCCGAAATAGATAGGTATACTATTAACTCTGAAAGCATCAACGATTTTTTCTGATGTGTATCCCGGATAACAAACACTTTCAGCGGTAATAGAAAATTTGCATTTTTTCATAAGTTGACGTTTAGTTCTGATTGTATAGATTTCATTGTTGGGCATATTGTTTCTGTGTTTTCCGGCACATTCAACTCTTTTGTATTTTTGCAGCAGCTCTAAAATTTGCTCGCGTTTACCCAACGCTGTATCATGACCGAAAATATAATTACAGAAATACTCTTTGCTATGTAATTCTTTTACAGCTTCGTCGTGCGATAATGGCTTATCTGAAGCAAAGATACCTGTATCACTCCATAAAAAAAGAGGAAATCTAAAGCTTCTGTCACCGAACTCTATATTATCATAACCGATGAAGTAATCAATTGCATTAAAATCTGCACTAAGAAATTCACCGGTATACATAATTCTGGGACAATCGTATTTCATATATTCGTAAGGATTACCCAGAGGGGAGCAAATAACAAAATCAGGATTTTGAGAATCTAAAACAACGTTATATCGCTTCTTTAAAATATACATAAACATATTGTCTTCAAAATTAAAGGATTTCCAAAACCCTGTAAAATATATTTTTACCGTTTTCATCAAAGCATCTCCTTTAAGGGTATTGTACTATAGATTCGAGGGGAATGCAAGGTGTAGTAAAATTATGGTATATGATTGTGTAAAATTAAATAAAATGTGTTAAAAAATGAAATCGTGCAAAGCACGACGAAATCCAAGCAAGCTTGGATGAAATCTTCGGCTACGCCTCAGATGAAATTAAATCCACCCATCCGCCGTCGAGGCGGATTTCACCCAACGAAGTTGGATTTCATCGTCGAAGACGATTTCACCCACCCGCAAGGGTGGATTTAGTTGAAAAACCGACTTGTCGAAACAAGTCGGTTTTTCTGGTGGAGATGGCGGGAGTCGAACCCGCGTCCGAAAACCTATTCCCGAAACTTTCTACGAGCGTAGTCTATCTTTTAAAATTCCCTTAGGTTTACGCCGAAAGACAGGCTTAAACCCTCGGTAGCCCTTTAAACCGTGACAAAGTACAAGGCTATCCTTTGTTCACGTGCACCGCTAAACGACGCCCTTATCTGAGTCGCGGTATTCTCAGTAAGGACGGCAGCTGACTTAAGCAGCTGCTAAAACTGTTTTATTATTGTCAGTTATTTTTAAAATTGCGGCTTTTATAGAGGTACCGCACCTCTGCTCGCTTATAACGGTTCAAAATCCCCGTCGAAATCCTTTCATCCCCATATATTTCGCTACGCTCAAGTGAAGAGGTAATAGTGAAAAGTGAAGAAGCTAAGGGGAAGCTACGCTTCCGATTTTATTTCACATCAACCCACCTAATAGGTGAGTTGATGTATGTAATTTTATTCAATGGTTATTTTAACGTTAGTGTTATCTTCTGCAACCACGTTAAGCAATTCGCCTGTTGCACCGTTTTCAACAAGAGAAAGTATTTCGTCTAACTGAACACTATCTATTGCACCGTTTCCCATTATTCCTGAAATACCGTTTCCGATTTTAGTGAAGTTTTTTATCATCATAAAAGGCAATGAAACGTTAACGGGATTCTGACCGGGCTTAACTACGTTAATATTGATTTTTAATTTACTTGTATCAACGGGTTGATTTGCTTTTTCTTCAGTTTTATTTTCTGCATTGCTTTCAGGCTTTTTGCCTGTTAAAAGCCGGTCGGTTGTCATACCAAGTATATCAGCTATTTTAGGTAAAAGCTGAATATCGGGACAAGAAATATCGTTTTCCCATTTAGAAACAGCTTGTGCAGAAACGTCAAGCATCTGTGAGAATTCTTCTTGTGTGTAGCCGTGTGCTTTTCTGGCTTCTGCTATACGTGAGCCTATTGTGCTTGAAGCATCGAAATCAAAATTGTTCTCATTTTGAACTGTAGGCTCAAACTCTTCTTCATTGTTATGTTTCTTTTTACTGAATATTGACATTTTCAAAACTCCTTTCGGTAGTTGCTACCGTTTTTGTATCTTCATTGTAGCCTTAAAGCGTAAAAAAATGAAGAGAACAAAGGTTGAAAGGCAATAAAAACGATAAACTATTAGTTGTTTTTTCTCAATTAACGACTAAACCAACGGTTGAAAAGCTGTATTTTTATTCTTTTTACGTGATTATTGATTTCTGAAAGCCATATTTCTTTCGATATCTCTCTGTGCAGATTTTTTAGCCTCTGCTTCTCGTTTGTCGTAATTCTTTTTACCCTTGCAAAGACCGATAAGCATTTTCGCCCTGCCTCTTTCGTTAAAATAAACAGAAAGGGGAATGAGTGAGCAGCCTTGCTGTTTAACCTCACCCATAAGCTTCATAATTTCTTTTTTATGCATCAAAAGTCTTTTAGGTCTTAATGGGTCGCGATTGAAACGGTTACCCATTTCATAAGGCGAAATATGAACACCGTTTGCAAGCATCTCACCGTTTACAACGTTGCACCAGGAATCCTTAAGATTCATTTTACCTGCACGTACTGATTTTACCTCGGTACCAAAAAGCTCAATGCCTGCTTCGTAGGTTTCAAGAACGAAATAGTCGTGGTAAGCTTTTTTGTTCTGTGCGACAGTTCTGTTTTCTTGTTTAGCCACAACTATCCCTCCTTGTAAATAATATTGTAGCTTGTAGTTGATTGGACTTAAAGTTCGCTTCTGCCTGACAATGCTCTCATAAGAGTAATGTCGTCGGCATATTCAATATCTGCACCTACGGGTATGCCGTAAGCAAGTCGTGTAACCTTTACGCCGAAAGGCTTTATAAGCTTGCTTATGTACATAGCCGTAGTATCGCCCTCAATTGTAGGGTTCGTAGCCATAATTATTTCTGTTATGTTACCTGAAGATGCTCTTTCCACAAGGCTTTTAATAGTAAGCTGCTCGGGACCGATACCGTTCATAGGTGAAATAACACCGTGCAAAACGTGATAAACACCGCTGTATTCACGGGTTCTTTCCATAGCAAGAACATCTCTCGGGTCTTCCACAACGCAAACCAAGCCTTTATCTCTGTTTACACTTTCGCAAACCGGGCAGAGTTCGTTTTCAGTAAGATTGTGACAAACTGAGCAACGGTGAATTTTAGTGTGAGCATCAATTATAGCATCAGCAAATTCTTTTGCTTCATCATCCGTTAAATCAAGCACGTGAAAAGCCATTCTTTGAGCAGTTTTTCTGCCTATAGAGGGCATTTTCTGGAATTGCTCTATGAGCTTTTCAAGTGCGGCAACATCGTATGACATATCAGAAACCAAAGCCTGCAGGAAGACCGAGACCGCTTGTAGCGCTACCCATTCTCTGCTCCATTGTGTCGCTTGCTTTACGGATAGCCTCGTTAGTAGCAGCTATAATCATATCTGAAAGAATTTCAACGTCATCGGGGTCAACAACCTCGGGCTTGATGTTAACTTCGAGTACCTCGTGTTTGCCGTTTACTTTAACTTCAACAGCACCGCCACCGGCACTTGCTGAATATTCTGCTGCTTCAACCTCTTCCTGAATACGAGCCATTTCTGCCTGCATATCCTGGAGCTTTTTCATCATAGCTGCCTGAGAATTTCCGCCGCCTTGATTAGGAATTCTTGCTTTCATATATTATACCGTCCTTTTAAAAAAATTATTCTTCAACAATAAAATCAATATTGTGCTTATCTAATTTACTGAGGAATGAGTCGATAGGCTCAGCATCGTCATCAGCTGTGGGTGATGAGCCGTCGTTGTATATCATAGGCTTAAGCTTTTCACCCGTTGCTCTCATAAGTGCCTCTGCAATAGAGTCTGCGTGAGCTTTTTGAGTGAACATTAATGGGAAGGCAGTGTTTTTAGCCTTTATAAATACAGTGTTACCTGCTCTGTAAGCAGTTGAGCCCATAAGCATAGGACCTAAAGGTCTGTTGATTTTTGCTAATTGGTTAAGTGTATTTTCCCAAGCGGCAAAAGGTACCGCGTTGTCAGTGTCAAGAACAATACCTGTATCAACAGGTTGCTTTTTCTGGGGCTCTTCTTTCACTGCCTCAACGGGCTTCGGTTGAGGTGCTTCAACCTCTTGAAGAGGTGTGTTGTCAACATCAACCGTATCAGTCGGAATTGCGTATTCCTTTTCCATTGGTGGCTCGTCAAAGGGGATATCATCGAAATCCTCTTCGTTAGAAATAACCTCTTCTTTAGGAAGCTTAAAAGGATTTTGGAATTCGTTCGCTTCATCTTCATTGTTATTTTCATCGCTGCTCTGTTGTTGCACAGCTACAGGTGTCGGAGCCTCTTTTTCAACCGCAGGAGCAGTCGCTTCGGGTGTTTGTTGCGGTGCAGAAGCTACCGTTACGCCTTGAGCCTTAATAAGCATTAATTGAGCCTCAAGCTCGTCAATTCTTCGCACAATTGCTTCGTTGTCTGTAGAAAGAGCAGGGGAGCAAAGACGAATTAAGGTTGTTTCTGTCTGAGCTCTTTGATGAGAGCTGTATTTAAGCTGAGAAGCCTCTTTGCAAAGCGTTTCCATAATATGAAGAAGTGAACCGTAAGTCATTTTCTGACCGTTCTCTTTATACTTTGCAAGCTCCTCGGGAGTTGAAACTATAAACTTTTCGGGGTTTTTGGTGGTCTTTGCCATCATTATATTTCTGAAATGGTTTACAAGCTCACTCATAAGACGCTCCATATCGCAGGAGGATGAATGGAGTCTGTCTATAATATTCAAAACGGCAGAGCTGTCACCGTTTAAAATGGCGTCTGAAATTTCAAAAAGATAATCTTTACCTAAAAGACCTGCTGCATTACCTACGGTTTTTACTGTAATAGGCTCGTTGTAGCCTGCACATTGGTCAAGAATTGAAAGTGCATCACGCAAAGCACCGTCGGCAACTCTCGCTATAAGAAGAGCAGCATCGTTATCTAACTGAAGATTTTCGTTTTCTGCAACGGTTAAAAGTCTTTGAGCAATATCCTCAGGGGGAATTCTTCTGAAATCAAATCGCTGACATCTTGAAAGAATAGTTGCAGGAAGCTTTTGTACTTCTGTTGTTGCAAGAATAAATAATACGTGCTGAGGTGGCTCTTCAAGTGTTTTAAGAAGTGCGTTGAAAGCACCTGAAGAAAGCATATGAACCTCGTCTATGATATAAACTCTGTATTTTGCGGCGGCAGGGGTGAAGTTTACCTCGTCGCGCAAATCACGGATATTATCAACGCTGTTGTTACTTGCAGCGTCAATCTCGGTAACGTCAAGAATAGAGCCATCATCTATACCACGGCATATTGAGCATTCATTACAAGGACTACCGTCCTGAGGATTAAGACAGTTTACTGCTTTTGCAAGAATTTTTGCACAGGTAGTTTTACCCGTTCCTCTTGAACCGGTAAATAAATACGCATGTGAAAGTCGTCCTGAAGATATTTCATTTCTGAGCGTTTCTGTAATATGGTTCTGACCTGATACGTCTGAAAAAACCTGAGGTCGCCATTTTCTGTATAATGCTCTGTACAATTTTTTTCACATCCTTAATGTGCAAAATGCAAACTGTCGTAATGCTTGTAGTTTATGGTAAAAGTGCTATTATGAGAATCTTACAATGCCTAGAAGCGAAGCTTCTCCGTACTTCTTCACTTTTCACTATTACCTCTTCACTTTTTATTTACCGCAAGGTAAATAAAAACTTACGCTCCACTCGGTCACACGACGAGCAGGCGGACTGTGGCGCACAGGACGGCCCGCTTAATGCTGCTCGGTTCCCCGCCTGACATGGTTCACGGTGCCCCGTCGCACAGGACCCACTCGTCGCATGACCGAATTGAGCGTAAGTAAATTAGTAGATATATTATATATTATATCAAATTAAAAATCAATAGAAAAAAGGAGAAAAATCAGCCTTCGTATTCGTCCTCATTTTCCCAATTGTGCCAAACGTCCTGAATGTCGTCATTATCATCAAACATATCAAGCATTTTGCTCATATTTTTCATTGAGTCTTCGTCTTCAAGACGAGTATAAGTCTGGGGGATATATGCAGTTTCACTGCTTACAAATTTATAGCCTTTTGCTTCAAGGTCGCTTGTAACTGCACCCAAATCGTTAGCGTCTGTACGGATTTCGAATATTTCTTCTTCATCTGTAATGAAATCGATAGCACCGCATTCGATAGCATCTTCCATAAGCTGGTCTTCGTTTACGCCCTCTTTTTCAACGATAATAACACCGTAGTAATCGAACATAAACATAACGCAACCGGAAGTACCCATATTACCGCCGAATTTATCAAAATAGTGACGAACATCACCTGCAGTACGGTTTCTGTTGTCTGTAAGAGCCTTTACAACAACAGCAACGCCGTTAGGACCATAGCCTTCGTAGATGATTTCTTCGTAGTTATCTGAAGATGTATCACCGGCAGCCTTTTTGATAATTCTATCGATGTTGTCGTTAGGAACGTTGTTTGCTTTAGCTTTGGCAATAACCTCTTTAAGCTTTGAGTTACCTGCGGGGTCGGGACCGCCCTCGCGAACTGCAACTGCAATTTCACGGCCGATTTTAGTAAAGACCTTTGCTCTTGCACCGTCTGTTTTTTCTTTCTTTCTCTTAATGGTACTCCATTTGGAATGTCCTGACATTTAAACTACCTCCAGAAAGTAGATTATATATTATATTATTACAACCACGATATATTATCACAAAGGGTTATATTTGTCAATATTTAAACCGTTCCTTGTATTTGGTTTCAGCTGTTTTCTAAAGAGGATTTTATATCCTCTATGTATGTTTTTATATTCAAACGGGAAGAAATAATAGAAAATATACAAATAGGTCGGAGTTAATATGAAATTTACAAAAAAACTATGGAAAGATTTTCTTATATGTGTTAAAATGTTTTTTAACTGTGAAAACAAAAAACATTTTTTCGGAAGTGATGTAATGAAATATAATTTCAATAAAAAAGATGTTTCTCAGGCTGTTTCCTTTTGCTCTATTACTGCAGACGGCTTTAAAACTGCTTGTGCATCTTTAAATTTTGTTATACCTTTAAGCGAAAAGGCTTCTCTTTTTGCTTTGATTCCTAACGTGCTTACAAGGTCTTCAGCGAAGTATCCTGATCTTACTGCAATTGAAAAGAAGCTTGCTCTTCTTTATGGTGCGGAGATTGCGGTTGACGTGAGCAAATCGGGTGAGCATCAAAGCTTGAAAATTGAAATTTCTTGTATTGACGACCGCTTTGCAATTGACGGTGAAAGTATTTCGGATGAATGCTGTGAAATGCTTTTTGAGCTTGTGTTCAACCCGAAGCTTGAAAACGGTTCATTTGAAAAAAATGTTGTTGAAAGCGAAAAAAGGCTTCTTTGTGAACGTCTTGCGGCAGAAAAAAGCGATAAAAGAGCATACGCTAAAAACCGTTGCGAAGAGATTATGTTTGCTGACGAGGTTTATGGCATAAACCGTTTAGGCACAATTGAGGCAATTGAAGAGGTCACCCCCGAAAGCCTTTATGAAGCATATAAAGAGCTTTTGAAAACTGCAGTAATTACAATGTGTGTTAGTGGCGGTAAGTTTTCCGGTGCAGAAAAAATGTTTGAAGCCCAAATGCAGGGTATTTCCCGCGAGCCCGAATTAAACGAGACTCTTTTCGTTGAAAGTGCGGAAGATGTACAGTACGAAAAAGAGCAGGAAGACGTAAAGCAAGGTAAGCTTGTTATGGGCTTCAGAATGGGTATGAAAAATATAGAAGATAATTATTCTGCAAGAAGAATAATGGTTGACCTTTTTGGCGGTAGTCCTCATTCAAAGCTTTTTACCGTTGTTCGTGAAAAAATGAGTCTTTGCTATTATTGTTCTGCAAGATTTAACCGTAACAAAGGCGTAATGTTCGTTCAAAGCGGTATTGAAAGCTATAACGAAGAAAAAGCAAGAGAGGCTATTTTAGCTCAGCTTGAGGATATTAAAAACGGTAACTTCTCTGACGAGGATTTACAGGCAAGCAAAAAATCTCTTGAAGATGGATTTAAAACGGTTACCGACTCTCCTGAGGCTTTGGATAGTTGGTTTACTTCACAAACGATTACGGGTAAATACCTTTACCCCGAGGATTTTATTGACGGCTTCAACAAGGTTACAAGAGAAGACGTTGTAAATGCCGCAAAGGATGTAACACTCGATACGGTGTTTATGCTTGAGGGTACTGCGGAAGGCGGTGACGAGGAATGAGTGAAAACAAAATAACTTATATTGAAAATGCCGTTTTAGGCGAGGGCTACTATAGCATTGAGCATAAATCCGGCTTGAGAATTTTCGTTTATCCCAAAGAGGAATATACCTCAACCTATGCTGTTTTCGGTACAAAGTACGGCTCAATTGATACTCGTTTTAAACGTAGCGATAGAGCTGATTTTATTGAAATTCCTGCAGGTACGGCTCATTTCCTTGAACACAAGCTTTTTGAAAGTGAAGAGCTTGATGCTTTCCAGAGATATGCAAAAACAGGAGCATCTGCAAACGCATATACAAGCTTTGACAGAACCTGCTACCTTTTTATGTGCACAGGTAATTTTAAAGAGAATTTCGAAATACTTCTTGACTTTGTAAGACATCCTTATTTTACTGAAGAAACAGTAAGAAAAGAGCAGGGAATTATCGGTCAGGAAATAGATATGTACAAGGATTCACCCGAATGGGAATGCCTTTTCAATATGCTTTCAGCTATGTATCATAAGCATCCCGTAAGAATTGATATTGCAGGCACAAAGCAGTCAATTTCTGAGATTACGGCAGAAATGCTTTTCTCCTGCTATGATACCTTCTATAATCTTTCAAATATGGCTCTTGCAGTAGCAGGTAAAACTAACGTTGATAAGGTTTTAGAAATTGCTGACAGACTTCTTGAAAAAGATGAGAAAGTTACTGTAGAAAGAGCCTTTGAAAAAGAGCCTGAAGCTGTAAAAGAGCATTATATTGAAGAAAATCTTCCTGTTGCAACACCCGTTTTTGCCTTCGGCTATAAAGAAAACGTTGAAGGTGATTGTTGCACACTTGAAGAGGAAATTGCTATGTCGCTCATACTCGATATTGCCGCAGGTCAAATTTCTTCGCTTTATAAAGAATTGCTTGACGAAGGTCTTATTAACGGAACCTTTTCAACAGAATTCTTTAACGGCTTTAATTATTCAGCACCTATATTTTCAGGTGAATCAACAGATCCCGAAAAGGTTTCTGAACGTATAAACGAAAGACTTCAGCAGTTGAAAAAATCAGGTATTACCTCAGAGGAGTTTGAAACAGTCAGAAAAAAACAGTACGGCAAAACCGTAAGGGCTTTTTCCGATATTGATACAGTAGCAAACGGTCTTGTGATTTCTCATTTTGAGGATGAAGAGTTATTCAGTGAATTTGAAGTAATAAAGAATCTTAAACTCGATTTTGTGAACGCTTTATTGAAAAAATCCTTTAACGAGGATAAGACCGTTCTTTCGGTTATCAAAAGCAAGTAAATGAGCATAAAACAGGGGGTAACCCCTTACATATTAGGAGTGTTATTATGGAATGGTTTGCAGATTTTGCGAGGGTTTCATTTGGCGGAATAGAAAAGGTTTTTGACGTTTCGTCTGTGTTTTGTGAATTCAACTTAGGCGGTAATTTCATTCAGATAAAATGGTACGGTGTTATTATAGCCTTTGGCTTTATTCTTGCTGCTCTTTTCGGTGGCAGAATTGCTTACACATGGCGAATGGATCTTTCAAAAATGATTGATGTTCTTATTTACGGAACGTTTGGCGGAATTATAGGTGCGAGAGCATATTACGTTATTTTTGAGTGGGATTACTATAGGCTTAATCCTGCGGAAATTTTCCAGATATGGAATGGCGGTCTTGCAATTTACGGCGGTATTATAGGCGGTCTTATTGCAGCCTTTATAACCTGTAAAATTGAAAAGCTTAACTTTATGAATTTGCTTGATTTGGTTGGTATGAGTCTTCTTATCGGTCAAGGTATCGGAAGATGGGGGAACTACGCAAATCAAGAGGCTTTCGGTACTTTTACAAACGGAAATTACGGTATGATGAGTAAAAAGGTAGCGGCTTACGTTGCTATGAATCCCGATAAATTCGGTCTTGAGGGCGTATATGATATACCTGAATATATCGCCGAGAATAATTTGTACGTTCATCCTACCTTCTTCTATGAATTCGTATGGTGTATGGTAGGCTTCGGGCTTCTTTATCTGTGCCTTAAAAAATTCAGGAAATTCAGCGGTCAGCTTTTCCTCAGCTACGGTGTGTGGTACGGTTTAGGCAGAATGTTTATTGAGGGCTTGAGAACAGACAGCCTTTATATAGGCTCAACGGGTATCAGGGTATCTCAGCTTCTTTCTGCGGCAATTGTTTTAGTTTGCGGTGTTATTCTTGTCGGTATGCTCATCAAAGTTAAAAAGCATCCGGTTAAAATCGAAGGTGTCGATTATTTCCCTGCGGATGCCGCAAAAACCTTAAAAGAACGTAAGGCTGAAAAGCAGAAAAATCTTCCTAATAAATCAACATTTACAAAGAAAACAGAAGAAAAAGAGGATAAAGAAAATGGCTGAAATAATATGCGGTAAAACTGTTTCCGCTGCAAAAAGGCTTGATATAAAAAATCGAGTAGAGGAGCTTAAAAATAAAGGTATTACCACGGGTCTTGCAGTTATCATTGTGGGTAATAACAGTGCTTCAAGAGTTTACGTAAATAATAAAAAGAAGGCTTGCGAAGAGGTTGGTATTGAGTCTTTTGAATTTGCATTACCCGAAGAAACAACACAAGAGGAGCTCCTCAATTTGATTGATAAGCTTAATAATGACAGTAAGGTTGACGGAATTCTTTGTCAATTACCTTTACCCTCTCATATAGACGAGCAGGCGGTAATTAATTCTATTGACCCGAAAAAAGACGTAGATGCTTTTCACCCCGAAAACGTTGGTCATATTATGATTGGCGACTATACCTTTTTGCCTTGCACTCCTGCAGGAATAATGGAAATGCTCAAGTTCTATAACATTGACGTTAAGGGTAAAAAATGTGTTGTTATCGGAAGAAGTAACATTGTAGGAAAGCCTATGGCTATGCTTCTTTTAAAAGAAAACGGTACAGTTGAAATATGCCACTCAAGAACAGAAAATCTTAAAGAGGAAACTCTTACTGCCGACATTCTTGTTGCGGCGGTAGGTAAAGCGTATTTCGTTACCGAGGATATGGTAAAGGATGGCGCCGTTGTTATCGACGTCGGTATGAACAGAAATGATGAAGGTAAGCTTTGCGGTGACGTTGATTTTGATAACGTAAAGGAAAAGGCGAGCTTTATAACACCTGTTCCCGGCGGTGTAGGTCCTATGACTATAACAATGCTTCTTGAAAATACGGTTAGAGCTGCATCACAGAAATAATCTTTCCGTTATCTATAAAAACAGTCTTTCTATTTTTAGGATTACACCTAAAAATTGTGCTGTTTTTGCTAAAAATAGTAATAATGAATCACCTTTTATTGTTTGTAGTTTTCTTGACAATAAAGGGTGATTATTTTATAATGAGTTTGTATGAAATTTGTATGAAAATGAATAATTTTCACACATTATTTATGATGATTCCAAATTGAAGATTTTTGGAGGCAAAAATTATGAAAATGAAACTTTCTTTCCGTTGGTACGGTGATACCGACCCTGTTTCTCTTAAGTATATTTCTCAGATTCCGGGTATGAGGTCTATCGTTAGTGCGGTTTATGACGTTAAGCCCGGCGAGGTATGGCCCGAAGAAGCACTTAAAGCAATGAAAGAACAGTGTGAAAGCAACGGTCTTGTTTTTGACGTTGTTGAATCAATTCCTGTTCATGAGGATATTAAGTTAGGTAAGCCTGATGCTGACCGTCTTCTTGACGTTTATTGCGAAAATATAAGACGCTGTGCAAAATACGGCGTTAAATGTGTAACCTATAACTTTATGCCTGTTTTTGACTGGACCCGTACCCAGCTCGATAAAGAAGCAAAGGACGGCTCTACAAGTCTTGTTATGTATTGGGAGCAGATGAAAGGTCTTGACCCTCTTAAAGACGACATCCATCTTCCCGGTTTGGACTCAAGCTACACACAGGAAGAGGTTCGTGAGCTTATTTCTGCTTACGGTGAAATCGGTGAAGAAGGTCTTTGGAAGAATCTTGAAAGATTCCTTAAAAAAGTTATCCCCGTTGCCGAAGAGTGCGGTGTGAGAATGGCTATTCATCCCGATGATCCCCCTTATCCCATTTTCGGTCTTCCCAGAATAATTACTTGTGAAGAAAATCTCGACCGTATGCTTTCAATTGTTGACAGTCCTGCAAACTCACTTTGTCTTTGCACGGGTAGCCTTGGCTGTGCTGAAAGCAACGATGTTCCCAAAATGGTTGAAAAATATGCAAAGGCAGACAGAATTGCATTTATGCATATAAGAAACGTTAAGATTCTTGAGGATGGTTCATTTGAAGAAAGAGCTCATCTTTCAAGCTGCGGTTCACTTGATATTTATAAGATAGTAAAAGCACTTGCTGATAATGATTTTGACGGCTATGTTCGTCCTGACCACGGTAGAATGATTTGGGGCGAAACAGGCAAACCCGGCTACGGTCTTTTTGACAGAGCCTTGGGCGCAGCTTACATCAACGGTCTTTTTGAAGCTTGTGAAAAAGAAAAGGAGTCAAACTGATATGAACGAAATGAATCAAAAAATCTCCGCTATCGGTGTTGTACCGGTAATTAAGCTTAACAATCCCGAAAGAGATGCAGCACCTCTCGCTAAAGCTCTTTGCGATGGTGGTGTTCCCGTTGCTGAGGTTACGTTCCGTGCAGCAGGTGCGGATAAAGCAATTGCACTTATGAAAGAGGCTTGCCCGGATATGCTTGTTGGTGCAGGTACAGTTCTTACAACAGAGCAGGTTGATAAAGCAATTTCTGCAGGTGCAGAGTTTATAGTAACTCCCGGCTTTGACCCTGAAATAGTAGCATACTGTAAAGAAAAAAATATGCCTATTTACCCCGGTTGCACAACACCTACAGATTATCATGCAGCTCTTAAATTTGACCTTGAGGTTCTTAAGTTCTTCCCCGCTGAGCAGTCAGGCGGTCTTTCAAAAATCAAGGCTATGAGCGCTCCGTTCCCTATGTTTAAAATTATGCCTACAGGCGGTATTTCTCTTAACAATCTTAAAGAATATCTTTCTGCACCTCAAATTGCCGCTTGCGGTGGCTCTTATATGGTTACAGCAGAGCTTATTGATTCACAGAATTGGGCAGAGATTACAGAGCTTTGCCGTAAATCAGTTGAAATAGTTAAGGAGGCACGTAAATAATGGCTAAGGTAGTTACATTCGGCGAAATTATGCTTCGTCTTGCACCTAACGGATATTATCGTTTTTTTCAGAATGACCAGATGCAGGCAACCTTCGGTGGCGGTGAAGCTAACGTAAGCGTATCACTTGCAAATTACGGCTTTGAAAGTGCTTTCGTAACAAAGCTTCCCTCACACGCTATCGGTCAGGCAGCTATAGATTCTCTCCGTTATTTCGGCGTTGATACCTCAAAGGTTGTAAGAGGCGGTGAAAGGGTAGGTATTTACTATCTTGAAAAAGGTGCTTCTCAGAGAGGCTCAGTTTGCATTTATGACCGTAAGTATTCCTCAATTCAGCAGGCACAGCCTGAGGATTTCGATTGGGACGATATTTTCGAGGGTGCTGATTGGTTCCACTTCACAGGTATTACTCCCGCATTAGGTGAAAACCTTGTTGAAATCTGCCGTCAGGCTTGTAAAGCTGCAAAGGCTAAAGGTGTTAAAATATCCTGTGACCTTAACTACAGAGGTAAGCTATGGACTCGTGAGCAGGCAAGAGTGGCTATGACAGACCTTTGTCAGTACGTTGACGTTTGCATTTCAAATGAAGAAGATGCTAAAGATGTTTTTGGTATTGAAGCAGAGGATACCGATATTTACGGCGGTAAGCTTAACCACGACGGCTACAAATCTGTTGCAAAACAGCTTATGGAGAAATTCGGCTTCGAAAAGGTTGCTATTACCTTAAGGACGTCAATTTCTGCAAGTGATAACGATTGGGCAGGTATGCTTTACGACGGCGAAAATTACTGCTTCTCAAAGTCATATCATCTCCATATTGTTGACCGTGTTGGTGGCGGTGACTCATTCGGTGGCGGTCTTATTTACGCTATCCTTTCAGGTAAATCAACTCAGGAAGCTATTGAGTTTGCTGTTGCTGCATCGGCTCTTAAGCATTCAGTTGAAGGCGACTTTAACCGTGTAAGCGTTTCAGAGGTTGAAAAGCTTGCAGGTGGTGACGGCTCAGGTCGAGTTCAAAGATAATTTGTTTTTAGAATTAAAAGTGAAACTGTCTTATGGCATAATTCACATAAAACAGTATTAAAATTTGTATAGTTTTAAAGTTTTAAAACGCTCTCGGGAAGCCTTAGTTTGCTTGACAACCGAGGGCGTTTATATTATAATGATTCTATCTATAAAGTGGATTTTTACGTAAATTTTACGGCGAATGTATTAACCCATTTTATCGAAAGAACTAAATGTGAAGGGACGTTGTTTTATGACAGCATTCAAGAAACCCCTCTGCAGCATTTTGGCAATAGTGCTTGTATTTGTCTTTGTTGCAGCAGCTCCTATTTCGGTTTTCGCTGAAGATGAAGAAGTTACACTTTCAGCTCAGGAAATCGAATTAAACAAAAAAACCGACGGTGATTACGAATACATCAAGGTTGAAGCAGGTTCTGCGGTAGAAATTATCAAATATGTTGGTAATGATACTGAAGTTAAAATACCCGCAAAGATTAATAACTTAGACGTTATTACAGTTGGTGCAGGTTGCTTTGAGGGCAACTCCAAAATCACAAGCATCAGATTTAATAACAAAATCACTACAGTAAGAGATGCAGCATTTAAGGATTGTACAGCTCTTGTTGAAATAAAGAATACTAAGAATCTTACTTCATTAGGTGTATCTGCATTTGAAGGCTGTACAGCT
Source organism: Clostridia bacterium (assembly GCA_017937865.1). GTDB lineage: Bacteria > Bacillota > Clostridia > Oscillospirales > Acutalibacteraceae > DTU089. Next base: position 40,539 of record JAGBCU010000009.1, read on the forward strand.
CTTACAGAGTTTGAATATCCCGAATCAGTTACTGATGTTCCCGAAAGATGCTTTGCAGGTTGTACTGCTCTTGAAACTATCGAAGAGCACAAAAACCTTAAAAACGTTGCAGTAGATGCTTTCGAGGGTACAGCTTGGGAAAAAGCAAAAGCAGAAGGTCCTCTTAACTTCGGTAGAATCCTTTACGGCTTTAAGGGTAAGGTTGCTGACGTAGTTGTTCCTGAAGACGTTGCTATAATTGAAGACTATGTTTTCCTTGGTTGCGATTTTATTAAATCAGTTACCTTCAGTGACAGTGTTGAGGAAATCGGTCTTTATGCTTTCCAGAATTGTACAAACCTTAAAAAGGTTACATTTGGCGAAGCTATGGGTATTGTTAATGCCGGTGCTTTCAAAGGCTGTTCAGCTCTTGAAGCGGTAGATTTTGAAGCAACAACTCTTGCTACAATCGGTTACGAAGCATTTTACGGTTGTACTTCATTAAAAGACGTTAAGCTTTCAGAAACTCTTTCAGATATCGGTGACTTCGCATTCTGTAACACCGCATTCAAAACTGTTGAATTCGGCAAAAACGTTGCAAGTATAGGTCCTGATTCTTTCACAGGTAACATCGCTCTTGAAGAATTCGTTGTTGTAGGTAAAAACAAAGAATTTTCTGTTGAAGACGGCGTTCTTTATAACAAAAAGGGTAGCGCTCTCGTAAAATTCCCTGCAGGTAAAGCAGGTGAATTCCAGCTTCCTGACGGCGTTAACGAAATTAAAGAGGCAGCTTTCAAGCAGTCTTCTGTTACAAAGCTTGTAGTTTCTGAGAATTCAGAGTTAAATTATATTGCTGAATATGCTTTTGAAGATTCTGCATTAACAGAAATCGTTATTCCCGCAGCAGTTCAGAAAATTAACATTGCTACATTCAGAAATGCCAAAAACCTTAAAAACGTTACATTTAATGACGGTCTTACATATATCGGAGCAGAAACTTTCTTAGGTTGTAAAGCTCTTGAAAACGTAACACTTCCCGACACACTTCACGATATAGCTAATGCCGCATTCAAGGATGCAGGCATCAAAGTTTTAAAAACAGGTAACGGTCTTGCTAAAATCAATTCAAATGCTTTTGCAGGTAACCTTTCTCTTACAGATGTAACTCTCGGTGCAAACGTTGAAAAGCTTGGCGATGCTGCTTTCGGTGGCTGTACAGCTCTTACAGCAGTTACTCTTCCTGCATCAATGAAAAACTTCAGCGGTGCTTCATTCACAGGTTGCGATGCTCTCGTAAGTGTTACTGTTGACGAAGCAAGCACATACTTCAAAAATGTAGGTAGTGCTGTTTACTCTGCAGACGGTAAAACTCTCGTTCTTGCAGGTACAAAGAATGATACAAGCATAATTCTTGCAAACGGTACAGAAAAAATCGCTTCAGGTGCATTTGAACTTGCTACAAATATTGCTGAAATAAGCGTTCCCGAAACACTTGTAAAAATTGAAGATAAAGCTCTTAACAATACTGCTTGGTACAACAATGCAGACGGAGCACTTTACGTTGGTAAGGTTCTTTACGAAGTAAAGGGCGATATGCCTTCACTTATCGTAACAGAAGGTACAGTTGCTATTGCTGACAATGCTGTTAACAATGCAAGTGTCACATCAGTTGTTCTTCCTCAGTCACTTAATAGAATCGGTAACGGTGCATTTAAGGGCTCAAGTATCACAACTGTTGCTATTCCCGAAAATACAAAATATATCGGTGCGAGTGCTTTTGAGGGTGTTGCTACTCTTGAAACAGTAACCCTTCCCGGTGGTCTTGAAGCAATTGGTACTGCAGCATTCAAGGATTGTACAGCTCTTAAAGCTATCGCTCTTCCTGAGGCTCTTAAGGTAGTTAATCCTGACGTATTCGCAGGTTGTTCAAGTCTTGCAGATGTTGAGTTTGCTCACGTTGAAACAATCAGCAACTACGCATTTGGCGGTTGTACAGCTCTTAAATTAGCAAAGCTTCCTGCAACTCTCGTTGAACTTTCACCCCTCGCTTTCGTTGGTAGTGGTGTTGAAAACATCGAGGTTGACGGTGGCAACGCAAAGTATCAGTCGCTTGACGGTGTTGTTCTTGTTGCTAACGATGAGCTTGGCGAAGACGGTAAAGCTATTTTCGAAACAATTGCAGTTTATCCTGCAGGCAGAAAAGGCGAGTATAAAGTTCCCGCAACTGTTAAAAGAATCGCAGAAAAAGCTTTCTATAACTGTGATAACCTTACAGCAATAATCTTTGAAGACGGTTTTGTTGATACAAAAGCAGAAGCATTCTTTGATTGTGATGCTATCACAACAATCTCAATGCCTGAAAGTGCCAGAGAAATCGGTGACCAGGCTTTCGCATCTTGCGACGAGCTTCGCGAATTTATCGTTTACTCTAACCTTACTGACTATGCTGACAACGCTTTCGAGGGCTGTAACTACTTTAACTATGATGCGGTTACAATCAAAGTTGAGGAAAGCTCAGCAACAATTCTTATAGTAGTTGTTCTTGTATTCGTTATTATCGGTGCGGTATGGATGCTTGTTTACAGAAAGAAACAAAAGAAGATTCAGGCTGAAATTCTTGCAAAGGCTGAAAAGGACGAAGCAATGAAGCAGGCAAGAGAAAACCTTGCAAAAAAACAGCAGGAAACTGAAACAGTTAACGAATAATCGTAATAACAAATAAATCCAAACGGAGATGCTTCAATTGGAGCATCTCCGTTAATTCTATAGATAAATGAAATACTTAGAATGAAAAAGCATCTGATACAATAACTGTGTACCAGATGCTGTAGTTTTATTATAAATTTTTAAAAAAGCTTATACGCCTGAGTAAGCTGAGAAGCCACCGTCAACGGGAACAACTACGCCTGTAACAAATTTTGAGTAGTTTTCATCAGCGAGGAAGAGGAGCGTGCCTGTTAAATCTTCAGGAACACCAAATCTTCCGAGAGGTGTATGACCAAGAATTTTTTCGCTTCTGGGAGTAAGTGAACCATCCTCATTGTAAAGGAGTGCTTTGTTCTGGTTTGTAGAGAAGAAGCCGGGAGCAATTGCGTTAACTCTTAAGCCAACCTCAGAAAAGTGAACTGCCATAAATTGTGTGAAGTTTGAAATAGCAGCCTTAGCAGCTGAATAAGCAGGGATTTTTGTAAGAGGCTTATAAGAGTTCATTGAAGAAATATTAATTATAGTTGCATACTCTTTACCAATCATATCCTTTGCAAATACCTGTGTAGGAATAAGTGTGCCGAGGAAATTAAGATTGAAAACGAATTCGATACCTTTAGGGTCAAGGTCGAAGAAGGTTTTAACGTCTTCGGCTTTTTCAGTAAGGTCCTTAAGCTCGAATTTTTCTTTTGTTGTGTTACCGCTTGGGTGGTTACCACCGGCACCGTTAATAAGAATATCGCATTTACCAAGCTTTTCGTTAATTTCGTTTCTTGCATTTTCAAGGCTTTCTTTTTCAAGAACATTACAAGCAACACCAATTGCTTCGAAGCCTTCAGCAATAATTTCGTCAGCAACCTTTTGAGCCGCTTCAAGTCTTAAATCAAGAATGGCAACCTTAACGCCTTGTCTTGCGAGGTCTTTTGCGAATCCACCGCAAAGAACACCGCCGCCACCTGTAACAACGGCAACTCTGCCTTTTAAGCTATCGTGTTTAAACATGATGTTCACTCCTGTATTTTAATTAATGATATTTTTAATGTTTAATATTGTCTTGCTGTTATATTTTTGATGTTTGCTTTTTCAAGACAAACGTCGAGAGCATCAGCCGCCGCATCAAATGCTGCACGGTTTGTAGGGTAAGTGTAGTCGTCTTTAAGCTTGTCCGCTGTTCCGCCTTCACCCTCAAGGTCTTTAAGTCCGTCAAAAACCTTAAGATGCGGTTCAAGAGTAAGAAAATGGTCGCCATCCTTGTCCTTTGCAAAGCGAGTAAGAAGCTCAACAATATTTCCGTCGCCTAATCCGGCGGGGCGTACCTTACCGCCCTCATAAAGACAATCTTTTATATGGAAATAATCAATATAATCCTTAAGAAGCTCGTAGGCGGAGAGAATATCAACACCGCATTGAATGAAGTTTGAAGGGTCAAATATACCTTTGATTTTACCTTCAAAGGTCTTATATATTTCAAGGCAACGTGTTTCAATGTCGCCGTAAATATCTTTTTCATTTTCGTGGCAACACCAGATACCGTTTTCTAATGAATAACTGCACATTTTGTCAAGTCTTTCGAAAACCTCATCTCTGTATTCCTCAAGACTCTGTCCTTTTGTGAAAAAGAAGCTGAACATTCTGATTCTTTCTGTACCTAAAATGTTAGCTACTTCAACACAGTTTTTGAAATCTTCAAAGTGTGGAGCGAAATCATCGGTGATTTCGATTTTTCCGTAGTGTGAGCCGATAGCAGAAACACCGATTCCGTTATCATCAAGAATCTTTTTTAATTCTTTAGCCTGAGCAACGGAGTAAAGAGATATGTTACCCTCGTCAAGACCGCGAGGCTCGATATGAGTCATGCCGTGTGCTTTTAAAGCTGCAATTTGTTCTTTAATACCGCCGCCTGCTTCGTCGGCAAAGGCAGAAAGATGAAATGATATTGCCATAATAAAACTCCTTTATATTATTTGTTTGAATTCTGATATTATGATAAAAATATGTCTTTATTTTCTTTGATATATTTTGCACACATACGGCAAAATTCAGTTGAATCATATACTGATGCGAATTCCTCATTTACCTTTGCAATGATTGAGTAGTCAATTGAAACGTCGCTTTCGTCATCATACATAGGGAAAAAGGGAGCTATAATTTTTGTGTATTTTTCAGCACCTAAAGCATTTAATGCTTTCTCAGTATACGGAAGTAACGGTGCACCGTTGTTTTTGAAATAAGTTGATAAGCTCTTTTGTGCATCCTCATCAAAATATTCTGCGAGATAAACGTATTTCTTTTCTTCGGGCAGGTTTGCAAAAGCCTCGTTCATATCAGAAGCATTTTCAAGAAAAACCTGAATATTCATAGCAACGCCGTGAAGCAATTCGGATTCTTCAGTTCTGTTAATTTTATCATCAGTAAGAACTGTGAATTTTTCGCGAAGCTCATAGTCACGCTTCCATATAGCAGCTTCTTTTTTTAGTCTTTCTCTTCGTTCTTTAGAAGATTTAAGGGCTTTTGCCCATGCAAATATTGCACCTATGATTGCTATAACTAAAATAAGCCAGTAATACCATTGAACTCCGAAAAGCATAGTGTATCTCCTTATATCAAAGATTTATAAATATCACTCTTTTTGATTCCCGTTTGCTTAGCAGCTTCTTTAGCTGCTTCGTTTTTGGATAAACCGTCATCAATAAGATTTTTTGCAATGTTTATTGCATCATGGAGCGTGATTTTCTCTGCTTCGTCTTCAGGCTTACCCTCAACTATAAGAACAAATTCACCTTTAGGTGCTACCTTGCTGTATTTTTCAGCAGCTTCAAAAAGAGTTGTTCTTTCAACGTTTTCGTGAATTTTAGTCAATTCCTTAACGAGAGCGATTTTTCTGTCGCCGAAATACTCTGCCATATCCTTGAGCGTGTTAGGAAGCTTATGAGGAGCTTCGTAAAAAATCATTGTGCGTTTTTCGTTAACAAGCTCTTCTAAATGCTTTTTTCTGTTCTGTTTTGTAACAGTTAAAAAGCCTTCAAAGGTAAATCTTCCTGATGGCATACCTGAAACCGCAAGGGCAGTAACAAAAGCACAAGGACCGGGCACGGCACAAATATTAATATTATTTTCATGGCAAAGAAGCGTAAGGTCTTCACCGGGGTCTGAAATAATAGGCATACCTGCATCAGAAACAAGAGCACAGCTTTCACCGTTTAAAAGACGTTCTATAATAACACCGCCTTTTTGCGTGCGGTTGTGCTCATAGTAGCTAACCATCGGCTTTTTGATACCGAAATGATTAAGAAGCTTTATGGTAACGCGAGTGTCCTCTGCGGCTATAAAATCGCAATTATTTAATACCTCAACGGCTCTTGGTGAAAAATCACCTAAGTTACCTATAGGTGTGCCTACAACGTAAAGTGTACCTGCCATAGCTTATAAAACGTTACCCTCAGCATCAAAGAGGGGAAGTCGTTCAAGATAAATAAGGTCGTCTCTGTCTGCGGCTTCACCTTCTGCAAGAATTGCAAGGTTTCCTGCAAGAATAACACCTGCTTTTTCAACAAGAGTCTGAACAGCCTTTAAAGATTCACCTGTTGAAATAACGTCGTCAACAATTATAACCCTTTTACCCTTCATTTCTTCAGCCTCTGCTGTATCAAGGTAAAGATGCTGTTCACCCTCTGTTGTAATAGAGTTAACAATAACATCGAAAACTCCTGTCATATAAAGCTTCGGTTTTTTTCTGGCAACAAAGTATTTCTTACCGCTCTGACGTGACATTTCGTGAGCAAGAGGAATACCCTTTGCTTCTGCTGTGATTATGTAATCAAATTCAGGAGCTTTTTTGAGAAGCTCTTCGGCACATGCCACTGTAAGCTCTGCGTCACCAAAAATAACAAAAGCACCGATTTGAAGCTTTTCGTTAAGAGGGCAGAGGGGAAGGTTTCTGTCAAGCCCTGCGATTTTCATTGAATGGAACATAAAATTACTTCCTTTTCAAAATATTTTAATACAAATATAATTATACATAAATAATTATATAAAAGTCAATAGAGCAGGGTTTCAATTTTGTAAAATAAAGTTGAAAAAGAGGTTAATACAGTATATAATTAATCCGTGATTTTAATATAAAATGATTAGGTGAGATTTATGCATATTCCGGCTTGTGAAACTAACGAGCTTAATATTATTCCGTTTGAAGAAGCTCTCTTAAATGAGGGTGAAGGCTCATTTGAATACGACCGTCAAAAATGGTTGTACGTTCCTAATGCATATACCGAATACCGTTACATATTGGGTACAAGAGGTAAAAATCCCCTTATATGTATTGGCATTAATCCGTCAACTGCAAAGCCCGACGACCTTGATAATACCTTAAAATCAGTTGAACGTACCGCAAGATTTAACGGGTACGACAGCTTTATTATGTTTAACGTTTACGCCCAAAGAGCAACTAATCCAAAGGATATGGATTGCTCATTTAATGAGCAACTTCACAATGAAAATATGAATGCATTCCGTTATGTATTGTCATCCTACGGTGAGGGTAATAAGCCTGCTGTGTGGGCGGCGTGGGGTACGATTATTGAAAAAAGACCCTATCTCATAGATTGTGTTCGTGAAATGATAAAAATAGGTAACGAATACGATGCCGGTTGGTATACGGTTGGTAAACGCTCCGTAAAAGGTCACCCGCATCATCCTCTGTATTTAAAAAATAACAGCCCTGTTGAAGAGTTTGATGTAGAGGAGTATATAGAAACACTGTAACATCGTATTGTTGATTGTTGAGAGATTGTTCGAATTATAGAAGGAGATTTAAAATGGCAGAGAGAATAAAAAGGATCCTTGTAATTATCATATCTTTTTCAGTTGCTTTTTTATTTGTTGCTTTGGCGTGGTTTTTGTTGGATGCAGGCTTTTTCATTCGTTTAGGCAACGGAATCGAAAACTATCCTAATAGTTTATCGGATTTTCTTTTGTATCTGATTGGGTATGGCGATATCGCTGTGTATAGCACCGGTCTTAAAATATTTATAACAATGTTCAGTGTGCTTCTGTTGGCATTGCTCTCATCAGTATTAACTGTCAGTCTTTTTGAGTGGCAGGAAAAATTAAAGATTAACCCAAGTGCTGTTTTATATAAAAATGCTTATGATGAGATTTACGGGTTATTTGTGGTTTCTACACGTCAAAGAGATTTGTATGACGTTAAAATAACACTTCATTTGACAGTAGCAAACAGTAATTACGAGGTCGAAAAAACAATTGCATATTTGCCAAAAAACAAATCTTTTCCTATTGTTTTCAAAGCTGAATTCGGTAGTGTGCTCTATCGCTTTCTTAAATCATACGCAGACAATAAAACTGAAAATACTTTATTAGTGTGTATGGTTTCATACGTAGATAGTAAAAATGGTCAGAACTATATATCCTGTAAGGAATTTAAGTTGTTTCCGGAAAACGGAAGTAATTGTATATATCCTGTTTTAGAGATAATTGACATTAATGGAAAAAAAGAATTGCCTTCTTTTTTGAAACAACTCAAAACAAAAGCAGTTGCTTTAAAAACATTTGATGATAGTTTTTGCTCTGATGATTATGTTTTTGATTTGTCTTTAGCAAACGAAATTTGTTCCGAAAACATAAAAATGAGCTTTGAAAATAACAATACAGTCATTAAAGGTGATGTGAAATTTTCTTCTGAAACCAGAAATCCTGATGCTTTTGGAATGATAGTATTCGATAACCCTTATACTAAAGATTGGGTTTTGTTCAAAGAATTCAACGGTATTCTTTGTTTTGACACTTTTGTAGAAGGAGATATTACGTTGCTTTTTGAGTTCAAAAAGCTTGACGGCAGTTTGATTGTGAAGAGAATACCTGAATTCAAATCAAATGGAGAATGGCAACATTTTGAGTATCAATTGTCACAATTAAGCGATGATGATTTGTGTGATGTAAAAGAGTTGTGTTTTACAGTAAAAGATACAAGTTATTTGAGAAAAGGTGCTTTCAAAATTAAGAATCTTGAAATAAGTTGTAATGACAGAAAATAAAAGCTGAGTTTTTTGATTTGTATAATAATTTATTGACATTTGAGTAGCAGTTTAGTAAAATATTAAGATAGTACTTTTTGTCAAAATAAAAGAAATGAGTGAGAAATTTGCCGATTACAGAATATCTTGTAAGTAACGCAAAAAACTACAAAAACGAAGTTGCTCTTGTTGAAATCAATCCCGAGCTTCAAGAGAAAAGCAGAATGACATGGAGAGAGTATTCTCTTATAGAGCCTACTGCTGAATCAGGAAGAAAAGAGCTTACCTGGGGTGAGTTTGATAAAAAAGCAAACAGATTTGCAAATTTGCTTTTATCAAGAGGAATAAAGAAGGGTGACAGAGTTGCTATTCTTCTTATGAATAGCCTTGAGTGGCTTCCCGTATATTTCGGTATATTGAAAGCGGGTGCTCTTGCTGTTCCGCTTAACTATCGTTATACAGCGGATGAAATTAAATATTGTCTTAAGCTTTCCGATAGCTCAGTGCTTGTTTTCGGTCCTGAATTTATCGGACGTGTTGAAGAAATTTGCGATAGAATTCCTGATGTGAAATATTCATTCTACGTTGGTGAGGATTGCCCCAGCTTTGCCGAAAGCTACGATAAGCTTGTTAACTATTGTTCTTCAAAAGACCCTGAAATTAAATTAACGGATGACGACGAAGCAGCCGTTTACTTTTCTTCAGGTACAACGGGCTTTCCGAAAGCGATTCTTCACGCTCACAAAAGCCTTGTTCACGCTGCAAAAACAGAGCAGGCACACCATTCTCAAGGCAGGGATGATGTGTTCCTTTGTATTCCGCCTCTTTACCATACAGGCGCAAAGATGCATTGGTTCGGCTCTCTTGTTGCAGGTAGCAAAGCAGTTATCCTTAAAGGTACAAAGCCTTCTTGGATTATAAAAACTGCAAGTGAAGAGAAGTGCACAATAATCTGGCTTCTCGTACCGTGGGCTCAGGATATACTTGATTCAATTGATAAAGGTGAAATTGATTTAAGTGAATATACGCTTTCACAGTGGAGACTTATGCATATAGGTGCACAGCCTGTTCCGCCAAGCCTTATTAAAAGATGGCTTGCTGTGTTCCCTCATCATCAATACGATACCAACTACGGCTTGAGCGAGTCAATCGGCCCCGGTTGTGTTCATTTAGGCGTTGAGAACGTTCACAAGGTTGGCGCTATCGGTAAAGCAGGATATGGTTGGGAAGTAAAGATTATCGACGAATGCGGCAACACCGTTAAAAAAGGCGACGTTGGTGAGCTTGCCGTAAAGGGTCCCGGCGTAATGCTTTGTTATTACAAGGATGAAAAAGCAACTAACGATGTTCTTCATGACGGTTGGCTTTATACGGGTGATATGGCTCAGGAGGATGAAGATGGCTTCATTTATCTTGTTGACCGTAAAAAAGACGTTATCATTTCAGGCGGTGAAAACCTTTATCCCGTTCAGATTGAAGATTTCCTTCGTAAGCACGACGGTATTAAGGATGTTGCAGTTATCGGTCTTCCTGATGCTCGTTTAGGTGAAATTGCAGCAGCTGTTATTGAAGCAAAAGAGGGCGTGACTCTTACGGAAGATGATATTAACGACTTCTGTTTTGATTTACCCAGATATAAACGTCCGAGAAAATTAATCTTTGCAAAGGTTCCCCGTAATCCCACAGGTAAAATTGAAAAGCCTAAGCTTCGTGAGATTTATTGCGGTGAAAGTCTTGTTGCATCTCAAAATGAAATTAATAAATAAGAGGTACATATATGAAAAAATTGCTTTTAGGTAATGAAGCGGTTGCAAGAGGTCTTTATGAGGCAGGTTGCAGAGTTGCTTCAAGTTATCCCGGTACACCCAGTACTGAAATTACAGAGGTTATTTCAAAATATGACGAAATAACAAGTGAGTGGGCGCCCAATGAAAAGGTAGCTGCTGAGGTTGCTTTCGGTGCGGCTGTTGCAGGTGCACGTTCATTCTGCGGTATGAAGCACGTTGGTCTTAACGTTGCTGCTGACCCTCTTTTTACTTCTTCTTATACAGGCGTTAATGCGGGTATGGTTATCGGTGTTGCTGATGATCCGGGTATGCATTCATCACAGAATGAGCAGGATAGCCGTCACTACGCTCAGGCATCAAAGATTATGATGTTAGAGCCTGCTGATTCAGACGAATGCCTTAAATATGCAAAAATGGCTTACGAGCTTTCAGAGAGATTTGATACACCTATCCTTTTAAGACTCACAACAAGAGTTTCTCATTCAAGAAGCCTTGCTGAAGTTGGCGAAAGAGTTGATAACGGTCTTAAAGAATATGTAAAGAATCCTCAAAAATACGTTATGGTGCCTGCCAATGCTAAGGGTAAGCATGTTGTTGTAGAAAAGAGAATTCTTGACCAGATTGAATACTGTGAAACAGAAGCGGTTGCAAACGGTCTTAACTCAGTTGAATACAACGATAAGAAGATTGGTGTTATTACTGCAGGTATTTGCTATGAATACGCAAAGGAAGCTTTAGGTGATAAAGCATCATACCTTAAATTAGGCTGCGTTTATCCCTTGCCTGAAAAGCTTATAAAGGATTTCTGCAAGGAATGCGAAACTGTTTATGTGCTTGAAGAGCTTGACGATTTCATTGAAACACATTGCAAAAAAATCGGTGTTGAGGTAATCGGAAAGAGTGCATTTACCCTTCAGGGTGAATACTCACAGGGACTTATCAGAAAAGTAGTTCTTGGTGAAGATGTAGAATCAGTTAAAGCAGACGTAGATGTACCTGCAAGACCTCCCGTTCTTTGCGCAGGCTGTCCTCACAGAGGTCTTTTCTATACTCTTAAGAGATTGAATGTAACCGTTAGCGGTGATATCGGTTGTTATACTTTGGGCGTTGCAAAGCCCTTAGGTATGATGGATACCGTTCTTTGTATGGGTGGTAGCGTTTCAGGTCTTCACGGAAGAAACCTTGCAAATCCCGATAAGGCTAATAAGAGCGTTGCTGTTATCGGTGACTCAACCTTTATCCATTCAGGCGTAACAGGTCTTATTGATATTGCGTACAACAACAGTAATTCAGTTACAATTATTCTTGATAACAGTATTACAGGTATGACAGGTCATCAGCAGAATCCTACAACCGGCTACAATATTAAAGGAGAACCCGCAGCTGCAGTAAGTCTTGAAAAGCTTTGCGAGGCGGTTGGTATCAATAACGTTTTCGTTGTTGACCCCTATAATCTTGATGAATGCTATACAACGATAGGTAAAGCACTCGACTTGAATGCACCTGCAGTTGTTATTTCAAGAAGACCTTGTGCGCTCCTTAAAACTGTTAAGCATAATCCTCCTTTAAAGGTTAATAAGGATAAATGTAAGTCATGTAAAATGTGTATGAAAATCGGTTGTCCTGCTATTAGTATGAAAGACGGTAAAGCAGAAATCGACTTTACACAGTGCCTCGGTTGCAACGTTTGTTCACAGCTTTGCAAATTTGGTGCTATTGAATAAGAAAGGGGAGTGCAGTAAATGAATAAATCAATTATGATAGTTGGTGTAGGCGGTCAAGGTACACTTCTTGCAAGCCGTATTTTAGGTAGTGCCCTCCTTTCAAAAGGGTATGATGTGAAGGTTTCCGAGGTTCACGGTATGAGCCAGAGAGGTGGCTCTGTTGTAACCTACGTTAAATACGGTGAAAAGGTTTATTCACCTGTTATAGGTGAGGGTGAAGCAGACCTTATCCTTGCTTTTGAACAGCTTGAAGCAGCAAGATGGCTTTCTTGCCTTAAAAAAGATGGTAAGGTTGTTGTTAATACTCAGAAAATTGACCCTATGTCAGTTGTTATCGGTGATAGCGTGTATCCTGATGGTGTAATTGATGCGGTAAAAAATGCAGGTGCAACAGTGGTTGAGCTTGACGCTCTTCCTCTTGCAGTTGAAGCGGGATCACCTAAAGCCGTTAACGTTGTTCTTATCGGTGCAATGGCTAAGAATACTGATATTGATAAGGAAATCTGGCTTGATGCAGTTAAAGCTTGTGTGCCTGGAAAATTCCTTGAGCTTAACCTTAAGGCTTTTGAATTAGGTTACTCAAACTGAAAATAATACGTATATATTTTTGAGGTGCCTTTGTTTTAAAAGGCACCTTATTTCTTTGTAAAAAAGTAACAAATATCAAGTGAATTCTTTTACTTACAGTGCCATTTATAAAGGCAATTTTTGGTTGACAAAACAGACTAATTGTACTAAAATAAACTATGTAGTATTATAAGTATAACTATAATACTGTTCAGCTGAATAATCAGCTAGTTCTTATTGAAAGGGTGTTTCACTTGAAGAGGTCAAAATTTCTTTCTGTCCTCCTTGCTGTGATGTTAGTAATCAGCAGTTTTTCATGCTTATCTGTTGTTTCCTTCGCAGCAGCCGTTGACTCCGGAAACGAGTACGATGATGAAGGTAACATTACCACTACTTATTGGGAACTCGATGATACCGGAACACTTACTATTTACTCTGATTCTGCTCCTACATGGCTTGACCATACAGCAGAAATCAAAAAAGTAGTATTAGAAGCAGGAGTTACTGAAATTCCTGCGAAAGCCTTTTATGGCTGTGAAAATCTTGTAGAGTTTGATGCCAAAAAAGCAGTAGCGGATCTTGTTAAAATTGGCGCATACGCTTTTGCCGGATGTAAATCTCTTACTGAAATTGAACTTCCTATACTCGTTAAAGAAATTGGCGACTATGCTTTCTATGATTGCACAGCTCTTGAAAAAGCTGATATCGGCGCCTCTCTTGCTGTAGCAGGTATAAACATTTTTAAGGATTGCGTAAATCTTAAAGATGTTACTGTTAGATACGGTTGTTTGAACATCGGTTATGGTATGTTTGAAGGCTGTTCAGCTATTGTAGCTATCGATTTACCTGATAGTGTTAAAACAATTGGTGCGCATGCATTCGAAAATTGTACAGGTCTTGAAGCTATAGCTGTTCCTGACAGTGTTGAAGAGATTGGTAGTTATGCTTTCTATGACTGTGCAGCACTTAAAAGTGCAACTATCGGTCATAGTGTGACAATTATAGGTGAATACATTTTTGGTAGATGTTCAGCGCTTGAAACCGTTTCTTTTAAATCAAGCATTGCGGTTATCAGTGATTGGATGTTCTATAATTGTACATCTCTTAAAACAATTGTAGATTTCCCTGAAAGTGTCAATACTATCGGTAACCATGCTTTCGAAGGTTGTGTTGCTCTTGAAGCAATTACCCTTCCGAATACAGTAAGTGCAATAGGTGATTCAGCTTTTGCCGGTTGCACTGGCTTGAAGGATGTTAAATTAAGCAGTGCTCTTATTAATATTGGCGCTTCTGCATTCTACGGTTCAGCTATTACAGTTATAGATATACCTTATAACGTTAACTCAATTGGTGCAGGTGCATTCGCTTCATGCACAGCACTTACAGCAATAAATGTTGCTGAAACAAATGCTTCTTACAGAAGTGTTGACGGAATTCTTTATTCGGCAGATATTAATAAACTTATTACTTGTCCCGCAGGCAAAACAGGTGATGTTATCATTCCTGCTTCTGTTGAGGAAATTGGTGCGAATGCATTCCTCGGATGTGTTGGTGTTGGCTCAGTAGAAATTCCTGCTTCTGTAACAACAATTGATGCAAATGCTTTCAACGGTTGTTCTGATACTCTCGTTATTAAAACACCTTGTAATTCAGTTGCTGCTCAGTACGCAAAGGTTCATTCAATCAAAACAGAGCTTACTCACTCTGCAAATGCTGAATGGGTTGTAACAACTGAAGCAGGTTGCGAATCTGCTGGTGAAAAAGAGCTTCGTTGTGCAGATTGCGGTCATGTTCTTCAGGTTGAGGGTATTGATGCTATCGGTCATATTTATGATGACGGTGTAGTAACAAAGAAAGCAACCTGCGATGATGACGGTGTTGTTACATTCACTTGTCAGAACACCGGTTGCACAAGCACTTATACAGTAACTATTCCTGCTTTAGGTCACAAATACACATCAGAAGTAACAAAAGAGCCTACTTGCGATGAAGACGGTGTTAGAAGATATACTTGTCAGAACGAAGGTTGCTATTCTGTTTATACAGAAGTTATCCCTGCAACTGACCACGCACTTGATGACGGTACAGTAACTCTTGCAGCTACTTGCGATACAGACGGTATTAAAACTTATAAATGTACTCACGCTAATTGTAACTATAAAACAACAGAAGTGATCCCTGCAACAGGACACAAAATGGATAAGGGTACAGTTACAAAAGAGCCCACATGTACCGAACTTGGTGTTCTCACTTTCAAATGTCAGAATGCAGGTTGTGAGCATGAAACAACCTCTGACATTCCCGCACTCGGTCATAGTTATGATGACGGTGTTATTACCAAAAACCCCACAGTAAATGAGAACGGCGTTATTACATATACTTGTGAAGCTTGTAATGATACATACGAAGTTTCTATTCCTAATACAGCGTTTGACGGCATAACAGCAACAAACGAAGGTGCATATGCTGATGAAAACGGCGAAATCCAAGATCTTGTATGGGTATTATTTGATGACGGTACACTTGTTATATATGCTGATACAGAATCAAACGAATGGGCAGCATACGGTGCACAGGTTAAAACGGTTATTATCACAGGTACAACAACTGTAGTTAATAATTCTGCATTCGGCGGTTATCCCGCTCTTGAAAGAGTTATCTTTACAAAAACACTTTCAAGAATCGAAGCAGGTGCATTCCAGAATTGTGATCTTATTACAGAGCTTGATATCCCCGGTACAACAGAGATTCAGGATTATGCATTCGCTGAATGCGACGGCTTAACAAGAGTTGCTATTTATGGCGGTCTTGCAGAAGGTAAAGTTGGCAAAAATATTTTCAAGGGCTGTGACAAGCTTGAAGCTCTTGAAATTAAAAACGGTGCAATCGAAATCGGCGAAGGTATGTTTGAGGATTGCTTAGCTCTTAAAACAATTGATCTTCCTGATAGTATCTGCAAAATCGGCAGACTTGCCTTTGAAAACTGTTCATCACTTGAAAACATAATTATTCCCGATAGTACAATTGAAGTCGGTGAATATGCATTCTATGATTGTAAATCAGTAACATCTGCTTATATCGGTCACAATGTTTCAACAATAGGCGAATATGTATTTGGTAATTGTTCTTCACTTGTTGACGTTGAAATCAAGTGTGCAATGCCCGCTATCGTTGACGGTATGTTCTACGGTTGCTCATCACTTAAATCCCTTAAGGATCTTCCTGCGGGTATCAAAACAATTGGTAATTATGCATTTGCAAAATGCACAGCGTTTGAAGAAATCACTCTTCCTGTAACTCTTGAAGCAATCGGTAACAATGCATTTGATTCAACTGTAATCACAATTATTGATATTCCTGCAAGCGTTACAACAATTGAAGCAGGTGCATTCACAAACTGTAAGGAGCTTACAGCAATTAATGTTGATTATAACAACCGTGTATATGCAAGTGTAGACGGCGTGCTTTACGATATCGCTCTTGATACACTTATTACTTGCCCTGCAGGTAAAACAGGCACTTACAAGGTTTATGACGGTACATCAAAAATCAATGACGGTGCATTCATCGGTTGTGCAGGTATTACAGAGGTTGAAATTCCCGATAGCGTAACTGAAATTGCAAATAATGCATTCAGCGGTTGCAGCGAGAATATTACAATTAAAGCTAACTGCGGTGCTTATGCAGCAGAATATGCAGCAAAACGTGGTATGAAGGCTGACCTTACTCATGCAGGCGGTTATGAATGGGTTGTTACAACATCAGCAACTTGTCTTGTAGACGGTGCAAGAGAAAAGAGATGCGCAGGCTGTGGTTATGTTTATGAAACAGAAACTCTTGCAGCTCTTGGTCATGATTATAACGCAGGTGAAATAACAACAAAAGCAACTTGTACAACAGATGGCGTTCTTACAAAAACTTGTGAAAGAGAAGGTTGCGGTTACTATGTAACAGAGGTTATTCCTGCAACAGGCCATTCATTAAGCAACGAAACCATCGTAAAAGAAGCAACGTGTACTGAAGATGGTGAAAAGGTTGTTAAATGTACAAACGAAGGTTGTACACTCACAGAAACTACAGTTATTCCCGCAACAGGTCATAATTACGAAGCAAAAGTAATTAAGCCTGCAACTTGCCGTGAAGACGGTAAAATGCAGTACACTTGTGCAAACTGCGGTGACGTTTATACTGAGGCTATCAAGGGTGAGCATCAGCTTACAACAGCAAAGAAAGATGCAACTTGTGATGCTGAGGGTCAAGAAGGTCAGTGGTGTGTAGTATGTAATCAGTTTATTGGTGCAACTACAACAATTCCTGCAACAGGTCATAATTTTGTTGACGGTAAATGCGAAAATTGCGGTAAAGAAGATTCTAATGTAAAAGCAGACGGTTTACATTTAATCGACGGCGTTTGGTATTACTACGTTAATAATACGGTTGCAACTGATTATACAGGTCTTGTATATCACAATGGCGATTGGTACTATGTTGAAAACGGTGTTCTTAACTGGGATGCGATAACTCTCGCATATCACAACGGCGAATGGTACTATGTAGAATACGGTAAAGTTAACTTTGATGCAATAACATTAGTTTACTTCTACGGCGAATGGTACTATGTAGAATACGGTAAAGTTAACTTTGATGCGATAACATTAGTTTACTTCTACGGTGAATGGTACTATGTAGAATACGGTAAAGTTAACTTTGATGCGATAACATTAGTTTACTTCTACGGCGAATGGTACTATGTAGAATACGGTAAAGTTAATTTTGATGCTATAACATTAATTTACTTCTATGGTAAATGGTACTATGTAGAATATGGTGTTGTAAATTGGAATAGTGACACTTTAGTTTATTTCTACGATGATTGGTATTATGTAAAAGGCGGTACTGTTGCTTGGGATTATACAGGTTATGTACATTTCTACGGAGCTGATTATTACATCGTAAAAGGCTTCCTTGATTAATTAAATCTGCATACAGATGATTAAGAACTAATAATTGGTCTGTGACAGTAATTTACTGTCACAGACTTTTTATGTAATAGGAAGATTATAAGTAACACTGCATTATCGTAATCATATAATATATTGGTGAGTTATATGATTAAATTTTATTACAAACCAATGAAAAAAAGACCACCGCCTGTTAAGGCTAAGTGGTTGGTTTTCAAGGGTAAAAAGCAAAAAATTCAGTTTAGAACGGCGTGTGCTATTCTTTTAATATGTATAGCAATAATTTTCGGAGAGTTTCAGTTGCGTCCGATTATAAAAAATGCAGGTGCCAATGCTCTGAAAAATGAATTGACCCTCTTGCTTAACGACGCAATTAACAAAACGCTTCAAAGCGAAAAAATAGTATATAACGATTTTATAACTATTAGCTATAACGATAGTGGCAAAATAACTGCTATTATAACAGATACTGTTTTTATAAATGATTTTAAAGCTATGTTATCTGAAAAAGCGGCTAAAACGGTTGGCGATTGTGGCGATTTTAATATACTTGTTCCGTGGGGAACTCTTTTTGGAAGTGAAATATTTAGTGACAGAGGTCTTGAGCTTATTGTAGAATCAAGTACCTACGGCTTTGCCGTAACAGACATATATAGCTCTTTTGAAAGCGTTGGTGTAAACCAAACCTTACATAAAATATACGTGGAGGTTATCTTATCTGCAACGGCATATATAGGTAATTATAAGGTTGAGCAAACGGTTAATAGTCGTGTTCCTGTGGCAGAAACTGTTATTATAGGCGACGTACCCAATGCTTATTACGATATAAAAAAATAACTTCAGGATTGTTGTTTTAATCCTGAAGTTTTTATATTTATTCGTTAATAAATTTATCCATTAAGCTATAACCGATATCTATGTGGTTACCTGTATCTTTGGCTGTGTTTTCGGTAAATGCGTCAATACCATTATCTTTTTCTTTGGATTTCTGATAAATCATAAATGGTACAGCATCTCCGGCGTGAGTCATAGTGACAATGGGGGTAGGATGGTCGGGGAGTACCATAATTTTATAATCGTCGTATTCATCTAATGCGGGTATAAGCCTTGAAAGCACCTTTTCGTCAATCATTTCAATTGATTTAACCTTGTTTTCAGGCTCGTTTCTGTGACCGCATTCATCGGGTGCTTCAATATGAATATAAACGAAATCCTTTGTTTTTAACTCCTCAATTGCACATTCAGCCTTGCCCTCAAAGTTTGTGTCTATATAGCCGGTTGCACCCTTAACGTCCGGTGAAGCCATACCTGCACATTTAGCAATGCCTTTAAGAAGGTCAACTGCGGAAATAATTGAGCCGTTAACACCAAATTTCTCTTTGAAATCAGGTAGAGAGGGCTTTGTGCCTTCGCCCCAAAGCCATATCGAGTTAGCAGGGCGCTTGCCTTCAGCAATTCGTCTTTTATTAACGGGATGCTCCATAAGAAAATCATAGCTATCCTTCATCATAGTTATAAGCTCTTTTGCATTTTCGCTATCCGAAAGATGCTCTCCGATAACCTTGCCTGAAATATCGTGAGGGGGAGTCATTTTGCCTAAATCAAGTGTACCATCATGCCATACAAGACAGTGGCGGTAAGCAACACCGCTATAGAAGGCAAAAATATCGTTGCCGAAATGCTCTTGAACGCTTTTGATAATCTGCGAAGCATCTTCGGTAGAAATATCACCAGCACTGTAATCTACCATTGTTTTGTTCTCGTAATTCTCTTCATCTGAAAGAGTAACAAGGTTACAACGGAAAATGATGTCAGTAGGGAGCATATCAACACCAATGCTCACAGCCTCAAGCGGTGAACGGCCTGTATAACATTCTTTCGGGTTGTAACCTAAAACGCTCATATTTGCAATGTCACTACCCGGCTTAAGACCGTCAGCAACGGTTTTAACCGTACCTACCTCGCCGTATCTTGCAAGCCTGTCAAGAATAGGCTTCTTAGCGCATTCCATAGGTGTTTTGCCATTTAATGCAGGTACGGGATAATCAGCCATACCATCGTATAAAACAACAATATATTTCATAGGATAACCTCACTTCAAGTGGATATGTAATATTGTTAATATAATACAACTATTCAAACTGTCTTGTCAATAAATATTACTTGCAATATTTAAATAATTAGAGTAGAATTAGTGTGTAAATATTATTTAGTAAAAGGGGATTTTATAATGAAATTACCATTAGCTATTCAGCTTTATTCCGTTCGTGACGATATGGAAAAAGATTTTGAAGGCACAGTTAAGAAAATTAAAGAATTAGGCTATGAGGGCGTTGAGTTTGCAGGCCTTTTCGGAAAATCCGGCTTAGAGGTTAAGGCTCTTTGCGATGAGCTTGATTTGGTTCCGGTATCTGCTCACGTTCCTTATTATGATATGCTTGAAAATCCTGAGGCTGTTCTTAAGGATTATCAGGATTTAGGCTGTAAATACGTTGTAGTGCCTTATCTTACTGAGGAGTGCCGTCCCGGTACAGATGGATGGGATGCAACTGTTGAGGGCATCCGTAAAATCGGTGCTGCAGCAAAAGAAATGGGACTTCAGCTTCTTTATCATAACCACGATTTTGAATTTCTTAAAATAGACGGTAAATACGCTCTTGATATTCTTTACGATACAATTCCTGCTGACTTACTTCAGACAGAGCTTGACACCTGTTGGGTTAACGTTGGCGGTGAAGAGCCTGCAGCATACGTTGAGAAATATACAGGAAGAGCACCCATTGTTCATCTTAAGGATTTCGCAGGTCAAAAGGGTAACGGCCCTCTTTACAAGCTTATCGGTATTGAAGAAGAGGAAACAGACGCTTCTGAAAATACATTCGAATTCCGTCCCGTTGGTAGCGGTTGTCAGGATTGGAAAAAGATTATCGCATCAGCAGAAAAAGCAGGTGCACAGTGGCTTGTTGTTGAGCAGGATGACCCCTCAATGGAAAAGAGCCCAATAGAATGTGCAGAAATGAGTATCAACTATCTTAAAAATTTATAATATTACGCCATTAACTTGTTTTAGCTTACTCGACGTACCTTCGTACGCCTTCGTCGCTAAAGCTGCGTTTCTGATGTAATCTTATAAATTTTGGCTTTGTTGAATCACGAACTTGTTTTTACAAAATTATTGACCCCTTTGAAACTTTTGGCGTTTCAAAGGGGGCAAATAGTTTTTATTTTGTTTAATTATCTGTTAAGAATAAGCTTTGTAAGCTCAACGGGTTCAACGATTGTGTCGCCCTTGTAAACTCTCATATTACCTGAAGCGATTTCATCAATGAGGATAACCTCGTCATTGTTGTAACCGAATTCGAATTTGATATCCCAAAGGTCAAGACCGATTGTTTTAAGGTCATCAGCAATAATCTTTGTGATTTTAAGAGTCTGCTCTTTCATGCTTTCAAACATTTCGGGGCTCATAACACCGAGTGCTGCAAGACCTTCGCCTGTAACGAGGGGATCGCCCTTAGCATCGTTCTTGAATGTACATTCAACGTAGCCACCGGGAAGAACTGTACCGTCTTCGATATATTCACCGTATCTACGGATAAAGCTACCTGTAGCAACAAGTCTGCAAATAACTTCAAGACCGTGACCGAAAACTTTACCGGGAAGAACTTCCATAGTAGCGTTATCAACATCAGCACTTACGTAGTGAGTTTTGATGCCTGCTTCTTTAAGCATATCAAAGTAGTAGATTGATGTTTTAAGGTTTTCTTTACCGATACCGTCAATCGTAAGACCGACACTGTTTTCACCGGGATCAAAAACGCCGTCTTTACCTGTGCAATCGTCTTTGAACTTAAGCATTACGTTGCCGTTTTCAAGCTCGTAAACGTCTTTTGTTTTACCTTCGTAAACTTTTTTCATTTTAAATCTCTCCTTCACCGCATAGCAGTAACATCAATTTTTCACACTCAAATTTTAAAACTGTTTAATAAAAAAGTCAAGTAAATGTAATCGTTTTTTTATTGTAAATGAAATGTTCTAAAAATATGTTATAAATAGGCTCTTTTGAAAAAGAATTTTTGTTTATTTATACATTTTAGATTGATAATTTCTTAATTATAATCCCTTATAAGAAAATTCGGTCCAAGCACTGTCGCTTGATAATTCACCGCCATAACGGAAATTATCTAATCTGCTTGTATTACCGTTAAGATATGCATCAAACCATAATGAAGCGTAATGAACGTAAGGTGCGGGGGTTGAACAGCACGTAGTATGAATACCGCCTATATAATTTACGTATACAGCAGGGCCTTTAACTGCATCGTAAGCAGTTTTTATCCATTTATCAGCGTCAACTATCATATCCTTTGTTCCTGCCATAAAAAGAACGGGAGTGCTTAATTTTTCTGCTTCTTCAACGTAATTGCTTCCGGCTATTGAAAGCACGCAATCAATTCTCGAGTCTTTAGCTGCAGCGTTTACCGCACTTCTACCGCCTTGAGAATGACCTGCTGTTGCAATTTTGTCGGTATTTACCTTACCGTATAACACGCTTGAAGTATTATTGTTCTCTGATATTACAAAATCTATTGAAGAAATCTGTGCAGAACCATCGGCAGCCATTGTTTCGCTGTTGCCTACAACTATGAATCCACTCTTTGCTAATTCTTTAAGAAGTGTTTCATAGAATGTGTAAGAAACCATAGTTCCGTTAGCAAAAGCTACTATAGGGTATGTACGGTTAGAATTAACTAAATCAGCAGGGTAGTAAACCGCTTGCTCCATAGAATTATAAGTGCCGGTATACTTACCTACACCGTCAGTTATTTGCGGTGCAGCCTCAGTGGGTTTTTGCGTTTCTGCTTGTGTTGTATTAGGTATCTGTGTTGCTTGTGACTCTTGTGAAGCTGTAGTTCCTTCGGGATTTATTTGAATATTGTTTTGTGAAGTGGATACTGCTTCAGAGGGTGTTCCCTGTACCCCTTGATTCTCAGATGATTCCGCGGGTGTAACGTTGTTGTAACCGGGAGTATTAACTACTCCGTTATCAACGTATTGCTGAGTTGTTGTAGTTGTGTTTTCTGTGTCGTTTCCGCAAGCGGTAACCGTTATAATCATTGATAAAACTAAAACCAAAGAAAAAAGTTTTTTGAATTTTTTCATAGCTTCATCTCCTTATGAGAATTTCTTTTTGTATAATTCTATATTAACATATATGTTATGTTTTCTCAACAGTAAAATTAACTGTATTAAGGCATTGAAAATACAGAATGAATGTAATATAATTGTAGTACAAAATTGAACTATAGGTGAGAATTATGGTACATAAAAGAATAGAGTTAAAAAACCATTTTGCTTTTTTGGGTGAGGGTGGCAAAAATCCTACTATTGATATGTATTTACCATATAATATGGCGGAAATGAACCGCCAAAATCAAAAAAGACCGTGTATGGTTGTTTGCCCCGGAGGTGGCTATGGTATGTGCTCCGAAAGGGAGTCAGAGCCGATAGCACTTCACTTTTTGCCCGAGGGCTTTAACGTTTTTGTTTTAAATTATTCAGTTGCTCCGAACAGATTTCCTACCCAGATTATTGAGGTAGCTGCGGTAATAGAGCTTATTTACGAAAACTACGAAATATGGAATTGTGATACAAGCAAAATCGCTATAATGGGCTTTTCTGCAGGTGGTCATCTTGCAGCTCGTTATTCAACAATGTTTGACTGCAAAGAGGTAAGAGCAGTTTTCCCTGAAAGCAAGTCTGTAAATGCATCCGTACTTTGTTACCCCGTAATCAGTGCTTTAGAAACAACAGCTCATATGGGTAGCTTTCTCAACCTTTTGGGCCATAAGCCCGAAACAGAAGAGGAGATTAATTATTTCTCCTGTGATAAGAATGTAAGAGAAACAACGCCTCCCGCTTTTATCTGGCATACTGCCGAAGACGGTTGTGTGCCTGTAGCAAACAGTCTTTTATATGCAAAAGCATTAACAGAGAAAAATATTCCCGTTGAGCTTCATATATATCCCTTCGGCGGTCACGGTCTTTCAACCTGCGATAAGCATACAATTGACGATATGACACCGGTTTTTTCATACAATAGCGTATGGCTTAAAAGCTTAAAGGAATGGCTTAAACTTATATTTAAATAAGGTGATTAGATGAATAAAAAGCTTATGCTTATCGTAGCCTTAGTTGTGGCTTTTGTGGTGGTTTTTACTTCCGCTTTCTCGTTAGCTATACCATCACCAAAAACTGAAGAACAGCTTGCAGAGCTTTATGATATCTGTAAAGATTATCAGGTTAGTGATAAGCTATATGTTATAGATTCTGCTACATTTAAATCTACTGAAGAACGCCATCTTGCAGTTTCATTGCAAGGAATTGTTGCGAAGGTTGAACCGCAGATATTTATTATAACAAATGAAATCTCATACGATTATCTTGATATAATTTCAAAAAGTGGCGTAAAGCTGATTTTTGATGATTCCAAGGGTGAGCCTTGGACTGTAGAAACTCTTCTTGATAAATTTAAGCCGTATATTACTGATTACGGCTACGTGCTTTACCGCTCAAGTGAAAAGGCTGAAGGCTTAAATGCGGCAACAAATCTTGCGGCACTTTACGGTTGGTTACCCGTCCCTCTTGAACTACAGCCTTTAGCAGAAGAATGTAAGCTTGAGCTTAAAGAGGATTTTTCAGATGATGAGTACAATTTGAAATTCCAAAAAGAATTCTTCCAAAAATACAAATCTGAATTTGAGTATAATGCAGTTGTCAGCTTAAGATACGAATGGACAGGGCTTCGCGACCTTGCAATACAGCAGGGCTTTTATACCTTCTATATAGATGACGATGAAGACGGTGATTCTTTAAGGGGTAAAATACTCGATTATGCAGGTCCGGGTACAACTGTTTTAGGTTGGGCAAAACATGAGGTACCATACGTTTCTCAAGCTTCGAAAAACGGTAGTATGGTAATACCTACCGACCATTGCCACAATAATAGCTTTCTTGCATCCTTTAAGTGCGATATTCCCGAACAAAAGCATAACAAAACGAAAAAATATATTGATACAAGTAAGCATTACGTAGCAATCGTTTTCAGTGACGGTGACAACGTTCAGTGGCTTCAAAACGGTTTTAATGAATATTTTGAGAAGCTCTCATCAGAAGAGCAGTTTCCTATGACGTGGACTGTTTCTCCGTCACTTCAGGAATTTTCTTCTGTGACGGCTAGTATGATTTACTCAGCCTCTACAGTAAACGATTATTTAATTGCGGGCGTATCGGGGGCAGGGTATATTCATCCTACCGAATATCCCTTAAATGCTCTTGATGATTTCACGGATATTACAGCTTCTTCAATGCTTAAAAGCGGATTGAGTTACGTTTCTATTCTTGATTCTACCCCAAATAATTTAATTGAAGATAAGGCTTTAGAGCACCGTTTAGAATACTACGCCCGATACGATAATATAAAAGGCGGTGTCTTAAGCCTTGACCCGGATAAATATCAAGGGGGAGAGGGTAAGGTCTATTTTGCAAACGGTAAGCCATTTGTAAGTAACCGACTTTCCTTGTGGCATCCCGACGGTGAAGATGCTTTAGTTACTGAAGAATGGTTAAAAGAGCAGGCGGATATAGTTAATTCTTACCCTGCAGATATGGAAACTATAAACGGCTACAGTGTTATAAACGTTCACCCTTGGAGTATAAGTGTCGAAAATCTTTCATACTTCGTGAGTCAGCTTGATGAGGATGTTCAGCTTGTAACTCTTGATGAGTTGCTTACTTTAGTTGAAAACAATATTCCTCACGAAACCGCAACACCTGATAAATAAATAAAAACGCAACTACTAAAATCATTTGTAGTTGCGTTTTGCTTTTTTATATCTATTAAAAGAGTTAAATTCATTCTGCGTGAAAAGCAGAGGGTACAAAGGGCTTTGCAACGGTACTTTTTGATTGAATATAAAACAATTCAAAAGAATGAATAGTTGCTATTGAGCAAATTACCGCCATCCATACGTATCCGGGCATAAACTGCATCATTATCGGTAAAACAAAAACCGAGCCGCCGAAAATCTTACCTAAATATGTATGCGGTAAATAAAATTTATTAAACCTTTTCTTTGAAACTAAGGTGCATAAACCGAACAAAATACCGGCACTTATAATCCAAACAAGAATCCACATAGGCACTTCCTTTTGTTTTATAAGTATTTTTGTCAGTGCAAGGTACGTCAGCACGTCGCCTATAGTATCAAGGGTTGCTCCAAGCTCGCTCGATGAATTGGTTTTACGGGCAATTGGCCCGTCTATTAAATCAGTGAAACCGCACAAAACGTAAATTACAAGAAAGCTCTTTGATATGCTCTTCATACAAAATAGCACGACAGCACCGACCACTCTACTTAAGCTTACTATATTTGCGATATGTTTTTTCATTTTTATCACCTTGGATTTTGAATAATATTCTGTTTGTGTTTATATTTTTAAAATATCTTTTATTGTGGGCATTGAGTTTTCAGCACCCATCCGGCTTACGGCAAATGCCCCTGCCTTATTACCAAAATCGCAAGCCTTTTCAATGTCACCGCTATTTATATATTCTAAAGCAAGGGCGGCGGTGAAGCAGTCGCCTGCGGCTGTTGTGTCAACAACGTTTGTTTTATATGAAGAAAATGTTTTTAAAACTTCACCGGTATAAAGAGCACAACCTCTTTCGCCAAGCTTTAAAACAATATATTTGGTTTTGCTTCTTTCTTTTAATACTTTAGCAGCCGCTAAAATATTATCGTCACTGTCAGGGTAAATACCCGTAAGAGCCTTTGTTTCGCTTTCATTTGGGGAAAGAATTGTTGCACCCTGCATTTTTTCTAAACAAAAGCTTTTAGCAGGACCGCAATCTATAACCGTAGTTATATTGTTTTTTATAGCGTGGTTTACGGCGTTTACAACAACGTCTTCTGCAGTTTCGAATTGAACAAGCAAAAGGTTCGTTTTACCTTCAATTGATTTTACCGTTTGCTGAGGGTCTATTTCTGCGTTTGCTCCCTCGTAAACGATAATTCTGTTTCTACCGTCGCCGTCTAATATAATGGCGGCAAGACCCGTCTGTGAGCCGTCAGTTGCAACGCCCGAGATATCAATACCTTTACTTTTTAAATTCTCTAAAAGCTTGTTGCCGTTGGCATCATCGGCTACCTTGCCAATCATTTTAACCTTTGCACCTAATTGTGCCAAAGCTGATGCTTGGTTAGCACCTTTTCCGCCGTTTGCATAGCCGTAGCTTGTGCCTAAAACATTTTCACCAATTTCAGGCACCTTTTTCATATTAAGAATTAAATCCATATTTATACTGCCTACAACGGCGGCGTGAATATTTTTATACATATTTTACTCCAAATAAGCTATAAAATCTTTTGCGGCGTCGCTTAAAGCTTTATCCTTTAAAAATAAAGCGCTTGTACCTAATACAAAAATATTTGCACCGCAGTCTGACATCTTTTTTCCGTTTTCAAGGCTTATATTACCGTCAACCTCAATTTCTGTAGCTGTATAACCCCATTGGTTTAAAAGCTTACGGGCTTTTTCAACCTTTCTGCCTGCACCGAGAAACATTTTTTGTCCTGCAAAACCGGGACTTACAGTCATAACGAGAAGCATATCAATATATTCAATTAAAGGCTCAATTATTTCAACGGGTGTTTGCGGGTTTACGGCAAGTCCCGCTTTACAGCCTTTTCTTTTTATAGCTTCAAGAGTGCGGTGAATATGCTTTTCAGATTCATAATGTACGCAAACGATGTCTTTTTCAGTAAGATTCATTCTGTCAATAAAAAGAGAAGGCTCATTTACCATCATATGAATATCAAGAGGAATACCGGTAACCTTTTTTATTGAGTTTATTAAATCAAAGCCTAAAGTGATGTTAGGCACAAAAGCACCGTCCATAATATCGATATGAAGGTAATCTATGCCTGCTTTTTCAAGTTCTTTTATTGCATCCTCGAGATTTAATAAATCTGCACACATAAGAGATGCTGAAAGCTTTTTCTTCATTCTTTAACCTCTCAAAACTAAATAATTCAAAGAAAAAATACAACAAAATTCTATCACACATTAAAAAAACTGTCAATGAAATAGACAAGGAATAGGTTCCTTTTTTGTAAATGTTGTATTGTTGTTTTTAATTGACATACATATATAAAGAATGATAAAATTATTACAGTAAATTCAAAGAAAGGTGTTGAGTTGAAATGTCTGACCAAGGTTCAGTTACCCAGACGGTAAGGCGCTACGTAGGTAAAAAAGAAACTATTGCTTACGTGTTAAATGACATTGCGGCAAGCCTTAATATTGACGATTATAAAGAGCGATATATCTACGACGTTGTAAATATTGACTTTAATCTTTTGGCAATCCAAAACGTTGTTGCAACCGCTTGGGACTCTGTTAACGATACCTTTATTGGTGTGCTTGTTGATAAAACAAGAACTCGTTGGGGTAAATTCAGACCCTACGTGCTTTTAGGCGAAGTACCGTTAACCGTGCTTGGTATGTGGTATTGGTTAATACCGTTTCTTTTTCCCGATACTCCCGGTAATTATCTTCCTAAATGGATTTTCTATTTTGCTATGAGTATCATAACTGAAACCGCAGGTACCTTTACGAGCGTGGCTAAAACAGGATTTCTGTCGACTATAACCCCCGAACCGCTGGAGCGTTCACGGCTTATTGCCACGGCTAACGTGGCGTCTCACCTCGTTGAAGATTTACCCAAACAAGCTTTCGGCATTATATATGACCTTGTTATTAACAAGAAAATTAATCTTCATTTACCTAAGCTTTTCGCAAGCTTCGGTATTGCTTGTGCCGGTGTATCCGCTTTCTTTGCGTTGTACTTTGTTTTGAATTCACGCGAAAGAGTTTCTCAGTCTATAAGGCAGCCCTCTGTAAAGCATTGCTTTAAGGCTATTTTAAATAACCGACCAATGCTTACATACCTTGCTTCTTCTTTCCTTTCAGGCTTTAGTATAGGAAAGAGCAGAACTAATTTCTATATAGACGTTATCGGCTCAATTACGTGGAAAACTATCGTAGGTATTCCTGCTTTCCCCGTGAAATTCATAAGCTATAGCTTTGTTGAGCCCTTAAGACGAAGGTTTTCAACGAAAGCTCTGTGGATTTTCGAAGATGCATGGACCGATATGCTATGGCTTACGGTTTTCGGCATAGGTTCAATTAACGGCAACTTCAAAAAGAAGGGTGTTATACTACCCGTAATGGCAATAGAAGAAATTTTGGAAATGTGTGTTTACGGCTTAAGACGAGTTATTCCTGCCGAAATTAAAAACGAGGCTTTGGACTACTGCGAATGGAAGCACGGCTATCGTTCTGAGGCGATGACAGGCGTTTCTATGGATTTAATCGGTAAGCTTCAAAATGCCGTAATGAGCGGTGTTAATAATATAGTTATGGGCAAAATCGGTTACATTCAGGGTAGAGAAATCGGTACCCAGACCGATAAAACTAAATGGTGGATTTTCGCTTTGGGAACAGGTATTCCGATTATTTCATCAGCCCTTGGTATTGTTCCTAAATTCTTCTATCCTCTTTCTGCAGAAAACAGAACTAAAATGTACGAGGATTTGACTGAACGAAGAATTGCAATGGCAGAGTTTATGAAAACCGCTTCAAACGAAGAAATCGAGCAAAAAGGTAAAGAACAGCTACAAGGTAAGTTTGATTAATTAATTATTTTTTTTGTTGACAAAAATTCTGTTTAGGAATAATATAAAATCAGTTTTTAACAGTAAGGCGATATATTTCGGTTAAGTAAATATCAATTACGAAAGAGGTCTTGTTATGAGAAAAACGTTAAAAAGAAGTTTGTTTGTTCTTTTAATAGCTTCAATTATTCTTTGTTATGCTTGTGCAAGCGGTAATTATGGTGTTTTCAATAACTTTACCATAAAAGCGATAGCGGCAAGTAAAGGTACGTGTGGGGAAAATCTCACGTGGGCGCTTGATGATAGTGGTACTTTAACTATAAGCGGCACCGGTGACATGAACCAATATTCTAGTAGCACAAGAGCACCTTGGTATAGCCAAAGAACAAAAATAACTTCTGTTGTTATTGATGAAGGTGCAACGAGTGTAGGAGCTTATGCTTTTTATAATTGCACAAAAATTACTTTTGTCGTAATTCCGGAATCTATAACAAGTATCGGTGACTCTGCTTTTCAAGATTGTGAAAATATTACTAACATAAATTGGAACGCAGAAAGTGTAAATGATTTTACTTCATCTTCAAATGCTTTTGAAGATGCCGGAACAGCAGGAACGGGAATTGAACTTGTTTTCGGTGATTCTGTAAAGAGTATTCCTGCTCATCTGAGTTCTGTCAAGCAACCTCAAAACTATCCTTATTCACTCTCCTATACTCCAAACATAATCTCAGTAACTATCGGTAACAATGTAACAAGTATAGGTGGTTATGCATTTGAAAATTGCGAAAAACTTACCTCAATCACAATTCCTGAGGGTATAACAAATATTGGTAATTATGCTTTCAGTGGTTGTAGTGGAATTACTTCAATCATAATTCCAAACAATGTAACAAGTATCGGTAATAACGCTTTTTACAATTGTGAAACTCTTTCTGAAATATATTGGAATGCTGTAAGTGTTGAAGATTTTGAACAGAGTTCATATGTTTTTTCCGGTGCCGGTGAATCTGTATCCGGAATTGAAGTTGTTATCGGAGATAGTGTGGAAAGAATTCCGTCAAATGCATTTGCCAATATAGCCATTTCTTCAATTACGATGGGAAATAGTGTTGCAAGCATAGGTGCGGGAGCTTTCGGTTATTGTGCAAGTATTGCAACTTTAAATATAAAGGACATAGCAGCGTGGTGCGATATTGAATTTGAAGATGAAACTTCAAATCCTATGTACTATGCAGAAAGTATATGTTTAAACGGTACATTGGTAGAAGATATAGTCATACCTGATGGTGTGACAAGAATAGGTAACTATGCTTTTTATGGTTATGATAGCCTTGCATCAATAACAATTCCAGATGGTGTAACAAGTATCGGTGATTATGCTTTATATAATTGTGAAAGCCTTACTTCAATTATACTTCCTGATAGTGTAACAGCTATAGGTGATTACGCTTTCGCTTTTTGCTATGATATTACATCAATTACAATGTCTGATAGCGTAACAAGTATAGGTGAATATGCTTTTTCTCAACTACGAAAAATTACATCCTTTACTATTCCGGATAGTGTAATAAGCATAGATGTAGGTGCTTTCGCCGGTTGTAACGAAATTACACATGTATACATAACAGATATATCAGCATGGTGTGGAATTGATTTCGGTGATGAAGATTCAAATCCGCTAGGAATTGGCATATATGATAATTATTTAGTTAACTTGTATTTGAACGATACTTTAGTTACAGATTTAGTAATTCCTGATGGCGTAACAAGCATAGGTGATTATGCTTTTCTAGGTTGTAAAGAAATTACTTCGATTACAATTCCTGATAGTGTAACAAGTATAGGTATGAGTGCTTTTGATGGTTGTAGAGGAATTACCTCAATCACAATTCCAAAAGGTGTAACAAGCGTGGGTGATTATGCTTTCAGAGATTGTACCAACCTCACTGCAATTTGGTGGAACGCTGAAAATGTGGATGATTTTAGTTCAGCTTCTGAGGTTTTTGAGAATGCCGGAACATCGGGTTCTGGAATTCATGTTTCGTTTGGTGATTCAGTAAAGAAAATTCCTGCAAATTTTTCCTATGTTTACATTTCAGTTAACTATGATAATGGTTGTCGTAGGCCTAAAATAGAATCTGTAGCTATAGGTGGAAACGTAACCAGCATTGGTCAGAGTGCTCTTAATACAGGCTTGAAATATATTTTCTATAATGGTTCTGAAAGTGATTGGGAAAATATTACTATCGGCTCTTATAATTATGGCTTGGATGATGCTATTGTTCATTATAACTCTTTAAATCATTTTAATTGTCTAGGTGAATGGATAGTTGATGAGAATGCTACATGCTTGACTGACGGTTTAAAACATCAAAGTTGCGTCGTTTGTGGATATATTCCATACTATACACTAATCCCAGCCCTCGGTCATGATTTCTATAGTGAATGGACAATTGATAAAGAATCAACCTGCACAGAAATAGGTTCAAAGTCACACCATTGTTCAAGATGTAATGAAAAAAGTGATGTAATCGTTTTTGATGCGCTCGGTCACGAATTCTCTGATGAATGGACAATTGACGTTGAAGCAACTTGTACAGAAAAAGGCTCAAAATCACATCATTGTTTACGTTGTGATGAAAAGAGTGATGTAACAACAGTTGATGTACTTGGTCATAACTTTAGTGATTGGCAGACAGATATTGCAGAAAACTGTACGGAAGCTGGTTTGGAATACAGAATATGTTCTGTTTGTGATAAAAGAGAAACAAATGTTGTTCCCGCTCACGGTCATCTCTACCCCGAAAAAGGTAATGTGATTACACCGCCTACAACAACAGAGCCTGGTTTACAGATTAAAGTTTGCACAGTCTGCAAAGAACACGCGATTTACGAAGATATTCCCGTTCTCGAAACACCCACCCTTAAAGAACTTGATGGTCAATGGGTATATGCAAGTGGCAACACAATAATCACGGACTACACCGGTCTTGTAGAATTCAACGGTGGTTATTACTATGTTGCAAACGGTATTCTTGATTGGAGCTTTACAGGTCTTGTTGAATATTATGGTGGTTACTATCACGTAAACGGTGGTTGTCTTGATTGGAATTATAGCGGTCTTTCATATTACTATGGTGATTACTATTATGTAACAAACGGTGTAATAGATTGGAGCTATACAGGACTTACTTATTATTACGATACTTGGTATTATGTAACAAACGGCTTCCTTGATTGGAATGTTACAACCCTTACATATTTCTACGATGTATGGTACTATGTAGAAAACGGTGTGCTGAATTGGAACTATACGGGTCTTGTGGAATTCTACGGTCAGTATTATCATATAGAAAACGGTGTTCTTGACTGGGGCTATACAGGTCTTTCCTATTACAACGGTAATTGGTGGTATGTAACAAACGGTGTAATAGATTGGAGCTATACAGGACTTACTTATTATTACGGTACTTGGTACTATGTAGTAAACGGCTACCTTGATTGGAATGTTACAACCCTTACATATTTCTGTGACGTTTGGTACTACGTAGAAAACGGTCAGATTAACTGGAACAGTAATACGCTTTGTTATTATGGCGATACCTGGTATTACGTAAAAGGCGGTACTGTTGCCTGGGATTATACCGGTTGGGTGGAATATTATGGCGGTTGGTATTACATAACTAAC
>JAGBCU010000010.1 GCA_017937865.1 Clostridia bacterium
TCCTCAACACCTGCAGGGATAGTATAAAAATCGTTACAATAGCCTTTGCTAATCTTGTCGCTGATAACAAAAACTTTCGCCTCGTTATCGCCTATAGCAAAGGTTTTTTCTTCATTGTTCTTTAAAGTTCCTAATTTTCTGCAAGGAACGTCTTTGATAATAGTGTCCTGGCAAGTATAATCTTCTATGTAAACTTGCACCTTCATTAAGCTTGCTACAAAGCTTTTCTGCCTTTTAATAGTTAAATTTCTCATAATTTACCCCTTTCTAAATCCAACCTGCATTCAGCAGATTAATT
Organism: Clostridia bacterium; assembly: GCA_017937865.1. Lineage (GTDB taxonomy): Bacteria > Bacillota > Clostridia > Oscillospirales > Acutalibacteraceae > DTU089. The sequence continues at coordinate 299 of JAGBCU010000010.1, forward strand.
TACCCCACTTTTTTACCCGATTATTTTAAACTGCACGAAAGCTTGTTTACACCGTTTTTCAATTCAAAGCCCTCTTCTTTAATTTTGAAAACAGCATTCACACCGTCGGGTATTGTAATTTCAAAATCCGTAGATTCGGCATTATTGACGTAGCTTACAGAAACCTTACCGTAAGGTGTTTCAATACTGCCTTTCATTCTTTCAAACATTGTAACACACTGCGGTTCAATTATCAATGATTTATAAGAAACTGAACCTTCTTCTTGCTTTATACCTAAAAGATACTCGAAAAAGTATGCTACAGGTGCACCAAACATAGGGTGACTGTGAGAACGGCTACGGTTACTGTCCCAATATTCGTGGAAGGTTGTAGCACCGTTTCTCCTCCAATGCTCAAAGCCTTGAGCTCCGTCGTTTGTAAGAAGCTTTACTGCAAGCTCACCGTTACCGTTTTCGAAAAGAAGCCTGATTAAAATATCGGTTGCGAAAATACCCGTATCAAAGCAACCTATTTTTTCATAATAGCTTACAATTTTATTGTAGGTGTTCTTGTTACCCAAACCAATATCATACCCAAATACGTTTGCACCCTGAACGTTCATAATAAAGTTATCGTCAAAGGCATTAAAATAAGCGGCTCTTATTGCATTTTTACGAAGATTTATTTTCTCTTTGTACTCTTCTATATCTTCGGGTTTACCGATAATACCAGCAATTTCGCACATTTTTTCAAGGGATTTCACCATAAAGTATGTGTTAACGTATGCCGCAGGGATAACCATCTGCTGATTATGCTCGGTAAAATCTTTATCCGGATAAATAACGTTAGGACCACACCAATCACCAAGACACCAATTACCTTTTTTATCACTTGTAACAAGTCCGAATTCAGAATGAGCTTCAAGATAATCAATGTATCTTCTCATAGCACCGTAATATTCAGAAAGCACTTCCTTTTCACCGAAATGCTTATATAACTGATAAGGCACCTCAACGATAGCGCTACCCCATCCGCCCGGACCGCCGCCACTATGAAGATACGGTGCGGTATACTGAATATGACCGCTTAAGGTATCCTGACCGTCGGCAATATCCTGAAGCCATTTTTCATAGAAGGCTTTTGCATCCATTGTTGTAAATACTGCGTTACAGGTAAGCTGACCGTCACCGGTGTAGCCTCGTCTTTCAAGATGAGGGCAATCAGACGGGTGACCCGTATGCATATTGCAAAGCATTGTATGTACAAAGGTTTTATAAGTCCAGTTTAAAGTTTCGTTACAACATTCGAATTCCGAATTCACCTTGACATCAGTATAGATAACCTTAACACACAAAGGCTCGGCATTACCGATTATTTCAAAGCAACGAAAACCGAACCAAGTAAATTGAGGCTCGACAATTCTCTCTTTACCGTCGGAAACAATTGTAAATCTTTGCCCTTGGTTATGATTCATATCAATTTTACCGTCGGGCATAATCTCTTCCGAAAAAACGACTTCAATTATTTCACCCTTCGGTGCATTTACTTTTATAACGGGGTAGCCGGTGGTGTTTTCAAGGCAATCGTAAACTATCCCCTTTTCACCTACTCCGATTTTCTTTAAGGGTAGCTCTTGGATTAAAGTATCAACTGGGCAATTTGTCTGACAATATTCACTTATAAGAGGCTCAACTGACTCTACGTTTTGCCATAAAGAATCGTCAAAAGCATTATCAAAGTAATCTTCAAATAACGTAAAATCCTGCTGCTCATTTGCAACGAAGCAATAATCGTTAATATAGCTTTTATGTATTTTGCAACTTTCATCAGAAACAAAATCAAAAACGCCGTTTTCTGTTTCTGCAGTAATACGGTAAATTGCCTTGGGTAAGCCAAAGGTTCTATTGTGGTGGCAATACCAACCACCGCCAAAATGAATAGCAATTACGTTTTCGCCGTTTTTTATAAACGGAGTAATATCAAACTCGGGCACGTAAATTCTATGGGCGGTTAAAACCTCGTCAACAGGGTCAACCGTTGCTTCAAAATCAGATGAAAGAGGTAAAAACGTATCGGGGTTAATACAAACACCGTTAATATAGCATTTAAAGAAGCCTAAGCCCAAAACAAAAAGCTTCGAGGATTTTACGTCGGAAATATTAAACTTACCTCGCACAACAAAAAAATCTTTAAAATCACATTCTTTTTTACCGACCCAACCGGCATTTTTGAAATAGAATTCCTGATTCATAACAACACCACACAAATTATAATTTTCAACAAATAAAATTATAGGAAAAGTATATCACATACAGATCTGGTTTTCAATAAAAAGTATGCACCATAAGCAATAACAGCAATAGTCCCCCACAAAAAAACTTATCAAATAAAAAAGAATAAAAAACTCTTGACAACATATAATTATAGTGTTATAATACTCAAGCACTCAAGAGAGGCAAGTAAATATCGCGGAGTAGAGCAGCCTGGTAGCTCGTCGGGCTCATAACCCGGAGGCCGTGTGGTTCAAATCCCACCTCCGCAACCATTGAAAAGCTTTGAAATCAAACGGTTTCAGAGCTTTTTTCTTTTTCTCTAAAACTTCTCTTTTCAACCTATTTCCCTCCGCTTTCCCTCCGACACGCTAAAAAGCCGTCATTTTAGCTGATTTTCACCATTCTGTTTAACACATTCTCAATGGTGTCTGCAGCTGCTTGGTCTTTGGATTTTAAAGCGTGAGCATAGATGTTCAGTGTAGTTGCTGTGTTGGCGTGTCCTAATCGTTTTGAAACAGTACAAACATCTGTACCCTCTGCAATCATAAGTGTTGCGTTAGTGTGTCTTAAAGAATGAAGTGTAACATATGGCAATCCGCTTTTCTTCATAAACTTTGCAAACCAATCAGTTATTGTATCGGGGTATATCGGACGTCCGTTCCAAGATGTGAAAAGCCTGTCGTTATCTTCCCAAATATCACCAACCATAAAGCGTTGTTGTAATTGCCAAGACCTATATTCTTTTAACATATCACAAGCAGTTGCGCTCAAAGTGAATTTTCTGAAACCTGATTTTGTTTTAGGTTCTTTGGTTATAAGTTGTTTGTTGCCAACATATTGAGAAGAACGATTTACACTCATTATTTGCTTTTCAAAATCAATATCTTTCCATTCAAGTCCGCAAAGCTCACCTCTGCGAATACCTGTGTAAACAAGAATTGTAATCATTGTTTTATACTGAATGGGTTCATTTTCAAGTAATAATAACATTTCTCTTGTTTCTTCTTCATTCAGATACGAGATTTCTCTATGTGGTACTTTCGGTGGGTCTGCTCTTTCAGCAACATTCTTTTCAAGCAGACCCCATTTAACCGCAGTAGCAAGTATCTTTGAAATAACTCTATGGTGGTCTAAAATAGTTTTTGGTGCTAACTTACCATCATTGATAAGTTTGCCGTTTTCATCATACCTTTTATGTTCGTTTAATCCTGCCACTTCTAAACTTCTGTAAAAAGCGTTCAAATGGAGTGGTGTAATATCTTTCAGTTTAAGATGTCCTATGCCTAAATTGATTCTTTTTAAATAGATTTCATATCTTGCATAAGTTTTAACAGCAAGATTAACTTTACCATACTCTTCCATCCAACGTTTAGAAAAATCAATAAAGCGCATTTTGTTATCAGGTGATACACCATTTTTAACTTCTTCCTCAAAAAGAACCTTTTGCCTTTCAAGTTCTTTTTCTATTTGGCGAGGTGTCATTGTGGGTTCGGGAATCCATATTTTTGATTTACCCAATCTTTTGCCGTTAACATCAGTTCCGCAAGATACTCGGATTTCGTAACCTCTGCCTTTCTTTCGTGCTGTTGCCATAAATAAAGCTCCTTTCTTTGTCCCCAAACTTAATTATTGCGCAACTTTTTCTAAATTGCAAAAACTTTTCTCTTATATAAGGAAATGGGTAGTATTAACTCTGACACCAGGTGATAGTGTCAGAGTCTTATTTTTATACATTGGCAGTCAAATAACTTTTCAATACATCAATGTTAATTAATGTTTTCCTACCAATTTTGCAAGATGGAACTTTACCACTTTTAACAAGAGTTCTAAGTCCATTCATTGTTAAAGCACTTTCAGGGTCTTCCGCTTTTATAATTGTGTAAGCTTCTGAAATTAGTCTTAGTTTTGGCATAGGTAATCCTCCTTGTTTTCTTGATGACACTCTGCCAATTCAGGCGGAATATCGTTCAAACATTGATTATTATGTTCTTCACTCTCCATATACTCTATATAAGTTTGTCCCACAGAAATCAGCTTTTTGAATAGCAGATTAACCGTGCTTTTAATTTGTTTCGTTTCTTCCTCTGTTAAATTGTTATAAATCAATAACTCTTCTTCAGTTTGGCTAATATCTTCCATTGTCTGCAAAATTGTTTCGCAAACACAACCGAATACATTGTTTGATAGCTTAACCATTGTTTTCGCTCTCCTTTACTTCTGTTACATAATTATGTGTAACGTTAATACTATACTCATTACCAATAATGAGCTTTTCAGGTGAAAATACTTTTGCATCCACCCAAAAACTTTTTACAGATGTACCCTCTGTCTGTTCTTCTTCGTATGTAGTATGAATTACAGTACCGCACCTGAATTTTTTAGTGCTTGGTTTCTCACCGCAAACAAATCTTTTTCCGATAATCTTATAAAACATTTTGATAACATCCTTCCATTTTGTATTGTTCATAAGTAATTGTGTTTACTTCAACACCATCAATCTCAATAGCTGTGGTGCAGGAATAGCATTTTTCAGAAAACTCAACCATATCTTCAAACTCTTGATGTGTCATATAAGTTTTTAAAGGTTTTTGAATACCATAAGAGCAGGTGTATAATTTAAAGTTTTCAGGGTAGTAATTAAGTCTTTTACCTTTCAACAATGCTTTTTCAGAAGCGTTTTCGTTATTATCTTTAAAGCTGGCACAAAAATAAGCACCAAAATTGTCAACAAATGGTAATCTTTTAATCTTGAAACTTCCGTGAGTCCACAACTTACTAACAACTGCTTTGTCTATAAAAAGATATGGAGTCTTAAAACTTTTAATTAAAACGTGAAAGTGCCAACTTCCATTGCCTTGAGGTTCTATCACTCTAATGTAATCACAAGTTTTGTAATAGTATTTAAACTTATTCCAAAATGCTAAAAAGTCTTTGTTAGCTTGCGAATAATCTTTCATAGGCTTTCTGTAAGTTAAAGTAAGAAAGACTTCTGAATCATCACCCTTAAAATTATTGTTAATAATGCGACGTAGTTCATTGGCAGCTCTTATAATGTGTGTTTGCTTTTGTTCGGGTTTTCGTTCCTTTGAAAACTCTATGCACTCTCCTGTTGCAAGATTGACACAACTGTTACCGCTAACTTTTTTATAGTTCTTAATGTTTGTGTTCATTTTTTCTGTAGTGATAGCTTCGATAACATTGATACCGATATAGACCTTTGAAACTTCATCTCCGCCTATCTCTTTTAAATCAGTTCTTTTTCTTGTTACATTTTGCTCCATAAAAGCCTCCTAAGTTTTTAAAATAGTTTTCACTTGTTTGGTTCATTTTTTCTGTTTTTTGTTTCGAAACAAAGTGGTTTTTGAACATCAGTTTTTGAGTTCTACATGTAATAACGAAATCCAGAGCGAAAAACAGCTAACTTTTTGCAAAAATTCATAAAAAGTTCACAAATTAGGGCAAAAAGTCCCTAAAACCACCCCAAAAAGCCTGAAAAGTTTTTGAAGTTGTTTCGCTAAAGGTAAAAAGAAGGAATCTTTTCATATAAACCATAAAAAGCCAACCTGAACCTTTGTAAATTGAAAAGAGGAGGTGTAAATATGATTCCTATAAGAGAAGTTGATAATCCATTAAATCAAGTTGAAACAATAAGTCGTGCTGTTTGTGTTCTTGCTGATAGTGTTTCTTCTGAAATGAGCGAAACAATAAAAATTCAGTGCAACCAAATCCACAAGTCTCTCGATATAATCCAAAGAGAATTGATAAGAAACGGTTACACCAAACTTTAAAAGGTTCTGTTTTCTAAAATAAAGCTCCCTAAACACGCTCTGAAAGGTTTTAGAAAGTTTTTCGGAAAAGGGTTCGCCAAAGAATAAAACTCTAAAATGAGCCTTTTAGGGCAAAAAGAAAGACGCTCCGATTTCACTCGGAACGTCTTATTTTTAGTTGTTAAACACAGAGGAGTTTTTATTCTTTATAACAGTTCAGCAACACTTTCTTGTTTTAGCTACTAAAAATCACTGTCGATATCACCAAAACAAAAATTCTTTCTGTATAACGGAATTTAATGTAACTAACAAAAACTAGTTTTTAGTATACTCAATACCCGCATACGCGTCATACGAAGGTATATAGTAAGTGTACTTTAATGTTGTTGCTGCTTTTTCGGGGTCAGACAGGTCGTTTTTACTTAATGATTGTGTCTCAAGTGTATACAGATTTTTTCTCGACCATCCGCTAGGGTCTTCAAAATATACTTTTGTTAACTTTTCGCAATCACTGAAATCGCTTAACGAGGTAACTCCTGATGGTATATTTATTGTTGTTATTGCTGTTTCAGAGAAAGCTGAACCACCTATCTCGGTAACAGTTGAAGGTATCACAATACCACCAAGTGAAGAACATTCCCAAAAAGCATAATAACCAATATGTGTAAGCTTATTTGGTAACGAGATGGTTGTCAGTGACGTGCAACCTCGAAAGGCATATTTGCCAATATGGGTAAGTTCGGCAGGGAATGAAATTGTTGCCAATGAAGCACACCCTTCAAAAGCATAATTGTCAATACAAGTAACTGAATCAGGAATACTGATACTCTCTAATTTTGTGCAGTTACTAAAACCTGATTCAAAAATTCTTGTTACTACTACACCATTGTATGTTTCTGGAATTATAATATTTTCCACAAGTTCTGTGTAATCTGTTTTGAGCTTAACACCTACAGTACCATCATCAAGAGTAGAAAAAACAAACATAGATGTATCTGTTACATTAGCACTTATACTGCCCAAATTATCACTCGTACCATCAGTATAAGTTACAACAAGCTCACCATCAACAAGCTCCATTTTTGCTATGCCACGACCATCGGCACCTTTTTCACCTGTTGCACCTGTGTCGCCCTTATCACCCTTATCGCCTTTGTCACCTTTTTCGCCCTTGATGTTGCCAAGGTCATATACAGAGTTATCAGTCATAAGAATACTCAAATTGCCGTCTGTTGACAATGTAACGATTTTGATGCCAACACCGTCAGCACCGTCTTTACCATTTGTTCCATCCTTACCGTCAGCACCATTTGAGCCTACAACTTTACCAAGATTTTCTGTGTTACCATTTGTATAGGTTAAAACAAGTTCACCGTCAGCATTGATTTCGGATTTAGAAATACCGATACCATTTTCACCTTTGATGTTCCCAAGGTTAAGAACAGTTCCGTTTGTCAACTCAACGCTTAATGCACCCTCAGTTGAAATTGTAACGTTCGCAATACCGATTCCGTCTGCTCCATCCTTACCATCTTTTCCATCAGTACCGTTGATACCGTCTTGTCCGTCCTTTCCGTCTGTTCCGTCTATACCGTCTTTACCGACAATGCAACCGAGGTTTACAGATGAATTATCTGAGAATGTGAGAACAAGCTCACCATCTGTATTTATATCTACCCCTGAAATGCCGATACCATCCTTACCATCAGTACCGTCTTTACCATCTTGACCATCTTGACCATTGATACCATCAACGCCATCTTTACCGTCTTTGCCATCAACACCGTTGATACCGTCAACACCATCTTTACCTACTACTAAGCCGAGGTTGTCTGTTGTGCCATCTGAATATGTAACAACAAGTTCACCATCTGCATTGATTTCAGTTTTTGAAATACCAACACCTGTTGAACCTGTACCGTTAGTACCATCTTTGCCATCTTCACCGACAACCTTACCAAGATTATCGGTTGTTCCATCGGAATAAGTTAAAACAAGCTCTCCATCGGCATTGATTTCAGATTTAGTAATACCGATACCATCATTTCCGTCTTTACCGTCGGTTCCGTTGAGACCGTTTGTACCGTCTTTACCGTTTGAGCCTACAACTATACCAAGATTTGCAGATGTATCATCAGAATAGTAAATTACAAGCTCACCGTTTGTATTGATTTCGGTTTTGGTAACACTGATACCATCTTTACCATCTGTTCCGTCAGTGCCATCCTTACCGTTCTGGCCGTCAATACCATCCTTGCCATCAGTTCCGTCTTTTCCGTCAACACCGTTAGTACCGTCTTTGCCTACAACAGTACCAAGGTTAACAGTTGAATTATCGGAGTACTTAATAACAAGCTCACCATATTCATTTATTGATGTTTCAGTTATGCCGATACCATCAATTCCATCCTTACCGTCAAGACCATTAGCACCATCTTGTCCGTCTTTACCGTCAACACCGTCTTTTCCATCAGTACCGTTTATTCCGTCTTTACCGTCTGCTCCATCCTTACCGTCAGCACCCTTGATTACACCAAGGTTCATCGTTGTACCGCTTGTCAGTGTGATTTCAAGTTCACCGTCAGCATTTATGTTTATTGTATCAATACCGATACCGTCTGTTCCGTTGATACCGTCCTTACCATCCTTACCGTCTGCACCGTTTTGACCGTCAAGACCATCTTTGCCGTCTTGTCCGTTAATACCGTCAACACCATCTTTACCATCAGTACCGTCTTTACCATTTGCACCTACAACAACACCAAGGTTATCAACCTGACCGTTTGAGTAAGTTAAAACAAGCTCGCCTTTAGAATTGATTTCTGATTTTGTTACGCTTATACCATCTTGTCCGTCTTTACCGTCTTTACCGTTAACACCATCTTTACCATCCTGACCATTGACACCATCATTGCCATCAGCACCATCCTTGCCATCAGCTCCGATAACATTGCCGAGGTTGGAACGTTGACCGTTTGAATATGTTAACACAAGTTCACCATTCGTATTGATTTCAGCATTTACAACACTTATTCCGTCAACTCCGTCTTTACCGTTTTGACCGTTAACGCCATCTTTACCATCAATACCATTAGTGCCGTTTTGTCCGTCCTTACCATCAGCACCTACTACAATACCAAGATTAGATGTATTGCCATCTGAATATGTAACAACAAGTTCACCATTACCATTTATTATTGTTTCGGTTATGCTGATACCATCTTTACCATCAAGACCATTAGTACCATTGATACCGTCCTTACCATCTGTTCCGTTAGTGCCATCCTTACCGTTCTGTCCGTCAAGACCATCTTTACCATCAGTTCCGTCTTTTCCGTCAGCACCTATAACTACACCTAAATTAGCAGTTTGTCCGTTGGAATAAGTAAGCACAAGTTCACCATTGGAATTTATTTCAGAATTGGTAATACTAACACCATCAGCACCATTCATTCCGACAACCTTATCAAGATTTACGGTTGTTGAGTCAGAGAAAACAAGTACAAGCTGTCCCTGTTCATTAATATATGCAGAGGAAACACCTACACCATCTTGTCCGTCAATGCCATCTTTTCCATCTGCTCCGTTCTGCCCATCAAGACCATCCTTACCATCAATTCCGTTGATACCATCTTTGCCGTCTTTACCATCAACGCCATTTATTCCGTCTTTTCCGTCAACACCGTTAGTACCATCAGCACCATCAGCACCATCTTTTCCATCAGTACCATTGATACCATCTTGTCCGTCCTTGCCGTCAACTCCGTCTTTTCCATTCTTTCCATCTGAGCCAACAGCTTTTCCAAGATTGAGTGTGCTACCATCTGAAAGAGTAATTAAAAGCTCGCCTTTTGAAGAAAATGAAGCAGATTTGATTGTAGCACTATTTTGTTCACTTTTTGCTTCAAGTGAATTTAACCATTCGCTTTCCGTTCCTGAATAGCCGTTGTCAACAGCAATTTGATATGCAGATTTGCCTGAAAGGGAATCAAGCCATTCTTGAACAGTTCCATCATAGCCATATTGGACTGCAAGTTCATAAGCAGAAAGACCATCTTTCACATTTGTTGAAGCAGGTATATCTTCGTTTTTGTCATCAAAGACAATATTGGAAACACCGAAAGCTATACCAAACATAAGCAAAAGAATAAGTATAACCGCAATTATTTTGAAAACAATATGTCTCTGTTTTTTATTTTCTTTCTCCATAGCATAAAACTCCTTATAAAATTAAATCATTACACTAAATTATATAACGCATTTTGTAGATTGTCAACGCTAATTGTAGAAAGTAGAGAGATTTTGAAATTTTTATTTTACAATGATAGCAAGAGGTGTTGCTATGAGTTTCGGTGATAATTTACGTAATCTTATTGAAGAAAGAGATATGACACAAAAAGAATTAGCTACAGAGTTAAATATAGCTCCGTCAACTATTGGTAGTTATGTTCAAAATACAAGAGAACCTGACTTTGCTACATTAAAACTGTTTGCTACTTACTTTGATGTATCTATTGATTATCTCTTGGATTATTCTTCAGGGAAAACACAAACACACCAAGAAGATGAACTATTACGGATTTTCCGTTCTTTATCTTCTGAACAAAAAGAAGTTTGTATTGAACAATGCAAAGTTTTTGTTCGTATGAACTATAAAGAAAAAACCGAGGCAAAATCATCGTAGTTGATTTTAGCAATCATAAACTATCATCAGGCGAGGATTTCCCGTAAATTTCCCTTCGTCTGAATTACGCTGGGTTAAAATACATTGAATTACATCAAAATGGGGACTTGATTTATTGATGTAAATTGTGCTAAACTAACACCGAGTGAATTAGATTTTTCGGTGGCTTTGCGCTCATAACCCGGAGGCCGTGTGGTTCAAATCCCACCTCCGCAACCAAAAAATTCCTCGGACTCGTTCCGAGGATATTTTTTTACCTCTTCACTCTTCACTTTTCACTCTTCACTAATTTCTGCAAGGGAATTTTTTGAAAGTAATAAGTAATAGTGAATAGTGAAGAAGTTTCTTGCAAAGTTCTGCCTTGCACTCTTTACTTTTAAGTAATATAATGAGGTTAAGGAGCGATGGTGATGAAAAAGTTTTGGATATATATTACACTCACATTTTTTGAAATTTTATTGGGTTTGACTTATGGCTTTTTTTTGCAAAATATAATATCCGTTGAGATTTGCCTGTTTATTGCATTTTTTGTTCCTTTTTTCATCATATCTATTTCTTTAAAAAACGAACAAGACCTACATATAAAAATAATACAGGTATTGTTTTTATCTTTACTTTTGATGGCAGTATTTATGGCGGTTTTTTTGGGTGGTAATCAATTGCGTCAAGATTTTATTGCTGAATATGATGTTACTGTAGAATTTGTGAACGGCAGATTGGGAGGTTGTGCATATTTCACTACCCCACAAGGTAACGAATGTAGTGTTGAACTTCACGACTATAGACCTATTATCGTTGACGATGATTATGTAAGTGTTGGAGATACAATAAGAGTGCGAGAATACAAGGGACTTTTCAACGATATTTATTATGTTTTTATTGAGGAAATACATTAGTATAATGATACCTAAATCGGTGCTACGAACCAATAAATACAGGATACCATTTGGTGTCCTTTGTTTTTATGCCATAAATTTAATAAAAACAACAAAAACAGGTTGAGTTGTTTCAACCTGCTTTTTGTATGTTTGATTATTATTCAATTATTTAAAGAAATACAAGTTATATTTCTTTCTTATTTTCGGGTGTAGGATTACGCCTACTGCACTTAAAAAGTCATTTAAACCGAAGAAGAATGATTTTACAAAATGCAATATGCCGTGCCCAGAAAGAGCGATAAATGCATTTTTTGCAATTTTCGCAAAAAGATGTTTATCCGTATCATCTTTAAACTCGCTTTTAAAAAGCAAGGCTCTCATCTGGAAATAGTTTTTAATAACCTTAAGCTCTTTATCGCTTACCTCGGAAACGTTAAAGGAAAACTTTTCGCCAAAGAAGGTGTTTGCGTGTTCCTCTAAGGTTTTTAAGGGCTTATATTTTCCCTCTTCTACGAGCTTGTCAAAAATTTCCGTGCCGGGAATTGGTGTAAAATGCTGAAAGCCTAAAACGGTTGATTTTAAGCCCTTTGCAAGCTCAACCGTTTCACGAAGGTCATCGGCAGTTTCACCGGGCAAACCGACCATAAACGAAGCAATTACTGTTATGCCGTTATTATGACACATTTCAAAGGTTTCTTTGATTTTATCGGCAGGGAAATATTTTTTAATTTCCTTTTGAACTTTAGGTGAGCCTGTTTCAACACCGATTAAAAACCATCTGCAACCCGCTTTATGCATCAATGCAAAGGTTTCGGTATTTTTTATAATGCCAACTCTTAAGCCACCGCCCCAGTAAAACTTCAAACCACGTCTCAACACTTCGTTTGAAAAGTCGATAGCTTCCTGCTCAGTTTTAAATAACAAGTCGTCTGAGAAGTTGACACCGTCCATACCGTATTTATTTATAAGATATTCAATCTCATCAAAAACGTATTCTTCATTACGAGTTCTGAATGTTGAGCAATGGTATTTGGGGTTATAACAGAAAGTGCATCTGCCTATACACCCTTTTGAACGGTACATATAAAGCATTTTCTGACTTTGATAATACTGCTGAAAATACTTCGGCGGGTCTATTAACTCCCAATCTAAAGGCGGTAATTTCTTCAAATCAATAAACGGTCTTTTTTCTGTTTCAACAAAAGCACCGTCTTTTATGTAACCCAAGCCTTTAATATCATCAAAAGACTTGCCTTCTTTGAGGGCATTTGCCATTTCCAACCAGGTTTCTTCACCCTCGTTAAAGCTGATGTAATCTACAACACCGCTTCTCAAAGCCTCTTCAGGAATTTCCGAAGCCATAGGACCGCCCCATACAACGGGAATACCCAATTTTTTAGCTGCTTCAGATATCTCAATAGAATCCTGCAAATACTGATTAGCAACTATTGATATTCCGATAATATCGGGATTGTTTTCAGTTATAATCTCCTCAGGAGTTTTATCTGTAAAAAAACGTTCACAGATAACCGCATTATGCCCATTTGCGTTAAGATATGACGCAATAGACATCAAGCCCAATGGACAAGTCACTCTTTTATAGAACAACTTGAGCATGGGCTGAAAAAATAAAATCTTCATAAAAGCCGCACCCTTTTAAGTTTCCCTCCAAAGCTTTTGTAAGATTTATCCGCACACTTACAAAAGCAAAGCTACAACCGTTCCCTATACGCCTGTAACTAATTAAAATATATAAAATTAATCGTACGTTAGTCAACAAAATCAGTGTATGGTGTAACAAAACTAATGATTTTGATACATCTATTTTATTGAAATAATAACTTACGCGTGCTAAAATAAAATAGCGGAATTATAAACATTGTGGAAAGTGTTACACAGAGGGGAGTGTTTGACACGGCACAGGTAGCAAATAACGAAAATAATCGTTTCACTAAAGAATGTATTTATGAAGCACTTTGGGAGCTTATTAAACATCAAGATTATAATACTATTACGATTACCCAAATTGCTAATAAAGCCGGCGTTTCGAGAAATGCGATTTATAGAAATTTTGAATCTAAGGATGATATTATCAGAAAAAGACTTTTAGAGTGCTATCACTCTTTTACAAGAATCATAAATCATCTGCAGCAAGATGTTTCTCGCGAAGAGTACGTAACAATTGTTTGCGAACATTTATGTAGCCAAAGAGGAATTGCTGAACCTTTGGTTAAAGCCAATTTGACAGAATTTTTGCTTGAATCGTTCGCTTATATCAAAGGCACATACAACACCGATACAGAAACAGAATACTATGAAAATTATAGAATTGGCGGGGCACTTTTTGTTTATCTGACATGGATTTTAAAAGGGTGTCAAGAGACCCCCAAACAATTAGCAGATATTGTGAATCATATATGTTCAAACCCTGCTGTTATTCCGGATTTAAAAAACATAGAATAATTGAATTAACGAAAAAACTCAACGCTCATAAAAGAACGTTGAGTTTTTTGTTATTTTATCTTGATTTAGAAACAATTGATTTCGCATATTCGGACGGCGTCATACCGGACACCCGCTTAAATACGGTCGTAAAATATTGAGAATTATTAAACTCTAATCTTTCTGAAATTTCCGTAAAGTTATATTTCTCTTCCCTGATCATTTCTTTGGCTCGGTCTATTTTTAAACGGGTAAAATAATCCATAACACCGCACCCTACCTGCTCACGAAAAATTTTCTTTAAAACAGATGGCGACAGATTAAACTTTTTTACTACATCTTGAAATATAACTTTCTTTTCAACGTTTTCAGAAAGATAGTCGGTAATTTCGGCAAGTATTGTACTATTCTTTTTGATAGCAAGCGGTTTTTTATTTTTGTTAGACCTTATAAGACTGATTAAAAGCATTTCTATATTGAGCCTTATTAGTTGCTCACAGCAAAAGTCACTATCTTCTGCTTTTTCCATTACGCTGATATACGGGTCGCTTAATCTTGTAGAAAATGCAGAGCTCGCTTCTTTTACTACATTGCCTATGCATTTTCTTTCTTCTTCATCAGCAGTCAAAACTTGACCTGCTACAGAAAAAAGCTCCGGCGAATCGCAGTCAAAAGAAATTATAACTGAATTGGCGGCTCGTTTACCGTCACAACGGATATTATGAAATTCGTTAGGCTTATGAATATAAATCTGCCCAGCTTCAAGCTCAACCTCTTTAGCCCCTGCGGTAATCAAAAGATTCTTTTTATCAGCGTAAACGAGCTCCCAGAAATTATGCATTTCACCCGAATAAGCAAAATCCTTTGTATACTCAAAATAATGAACGGTATATATGCCGTCAACACTCAAAGGACACGTTAAATAAGTCTTAAAATACTCCATAACAACACCTGCCTTTTGTGATTTTACACTAAAGAGGTAAAAAATGCAACCAAAATTATAAAAGTAGTGACGTATTTTGTAAGATTTCAAGAAAATCTTGTGATAAAATAAAACCGAAATCAAACATTTTATATAATCGGGAGTGAAAAATATGGATACTATAAAATTCGGTACAGGCGGTTGGCGTGCTATCATAGGTAACGATTTTATCTGCGCAAATGTCAGACGTGTTGCTGAAGGTATTTTTAAGCTTATGGAAGAGGAAAACAAAACCGATAAGCCCGTTATAATCGGCTACGACAGACGATTCCTTTCAGAATCTGCGGCAAAGTGGGTTGCTGAAGTTCTTGCAAAAAACGGTATCACCGTTCTTTTTATGGCTCGTTCTGCCCCTACTCCCCTTGTTATGCATACAGTTAAAGACCAAAATTTATATTTCGGTATTGAAATAACCGCAAGCCACAATCCCGCTTCATACAACGGTATAAAATTATTCGTTGAAGAAGGTCGCGATGCCCCCGTTGAAACAACAACAAAGCTTGAAAAGCTTATAGAGGGTATTTCAGAAGTTGAATTCAAGGATTTTGACTCTGCAGTAAAAGACGGCAATATTCAATTTTTAGACAATCCTTTCAACAAATTCCTTGATGATATAATTGATTTACTTGATATGAAAGCCCTCAGAAAACGTGGCTTGAGAGTTCTTTTTGATTCAATGCACGGCTCGGGTACATATCCCCTTCTTGTTATATTCCACACCGCAAGATGCACCATTGACACTATAAATATTAACAAAGATGCTTATTTCGGCGGTGTTATGCCTGCGCCGTCAGAAAAAAGCCTTATGAGCCTTAAAACATCTGTTTTAAACGGTAAATACGATTTAGGTATTGCTATGGACGGCGACGGTGACAGACTTGGTGTTATTGACTCTAACGGTAAGTATATCAATGCAAACGATACTCTTTGCTTACTTTATTACTACCTTGTTAAATACAAAGGCTGGAAAGGTCCTGTTGTAAGAAATCTCGCTACAACTCATTTGCTTGACAAAATTGCTGAAAGCTTCGGTGAAAAATGCTATGAAGTTCCCGTTGGCTTCAAATATATTTCATCAAAGCTTGATGAGGTTGATGCTGTTCTCGGCGGCGAATCCTCAGGCGGTCTTACAGTAAGAGGTCATATTCACGGTAAAGACTCTATTTATGCGGCTTCTCTTTTTGCAGAAATGGTCAGCGTTACGGGTAAATCACCCTCTGAAATGATTAAAGCACTTCATAAAGAATTCGGCGATTTCGTTATGGTTGAAGACGATATGAGTTTTGACCCTGCTATAAAAGAAAGCGTTGTTAAAACACTTCTTGTTGACAAACGATTGCCTGAATTTTCTGATGAAATAGTAAGAGTCAACTATGAAGACGGTTGTAAGGTATATTTCAATGACGGTTTTGTTATTTGCCGTTTCTCAGGTACAGAGCCTCTTTTGAGAATTTTTGCAGAAAGCACAAGTGCTGTAAGGGCAAAGGATTATATTACAACCTTTAAAAACTTCTTATTCTCATAAAATTTTAAGAAAGCAGTCGTTTTTACGGCTGTTTTCTTTTTTGCAAAAGCATTGTATTTTCTAACAGCTCATTAAAACAGCTAAAATCTGTGATTTTCAACAAAGAAAGTATCAGAAATATGTTGATTTTTACGAAAAACAAGTCTATAATAACCTTATGAATAAAATAATTAATTGATTCGAGGCGATAGTTTTGAATATTTGGCACGATATAAATCCTGATAGAATTTCACGCTCATCATATGCGGCTGTTATTGAAATCAGTAAGGGTAGTAAAATGAAATACGAATTAGACAAGGAAACGGGTCTTCTTCGTCTTGACAGAGTTTTACACACCTCTACTCACTACCCTGCAAACTACGGCTTTATCCCTCGCACATACGCAAAGGATAACGACCCTCTTGACGTACTTGTTTTATGCTCTGAAAAAATACAGCCTATGTCAATCGTTGAATGCTACCCTATAGGCGTTATAACTATGCTTGACAACGGTGCGGCAGATGACAAGATAATCTCAATCCCCTTTAACGACCCCACTTACAACTCTTACAAAGATATCAGTCAGCTTCCTACTCACGTTTTTGATGAAATGAAGCACTTTTTCTCAGTGTATAAAACCCTTGAAAGTAAAGAAACTGCTATTGATGAAGTGAAGGGTGTACTTGATGCTGTTTCTATAATAGAGGAAGCTATAAGAGAGTATAAAGAAAAGTTTGAAAATTAACAAAAAATAGTGTTTTTTATTAAAAAATATCTTGCATTTAAAATTCATTCGTGGTAATATATGTGAATGTATGATGCAAAAGAGGAGGTGTCACGTAGTGCCCAATATTAAATCAGCAAAGAAGAGAGTTATTGTTAATGCAACAAAGGCTGCAAGAAACAAAGCAACAAACTCTGCTCTTAAAACTGCTATCAAAAAAGCTAACGCAGCTATCGATTCTAACGATGCAGCAAAAGCTGAAGCTGTTAAGGTTGCTGTTAAGAAGATTGACCAGGCTGCTGCTAAAGGTCTTCTCCACAAGAACAACGCAGCTCACAAGAAATCACAGCTCGTTAACAAGCTTAATAAGGCTAACTAATTAACCTTAAAGAAAAACCCCCGCAACATAACGTTGCGGGGATTTCTTTATTTAGTGAAGATTGAAGAATGAGGAGTGTCTGGACCTGCGGTCAGCATTATAAAGTGGCAAATGGCAAATGGCAAATTTCGGGTCTGCGACGCAATTGTGAGCTTCGCAACAATTTGTTTAAGAATAAAAGCAACAGGTCTGAGAAGGCAATTACACTTGCTTCCTCAGACCTATTTATTTGTTTTTTGGTTTTTAATAATACTTATTTAAGATGAAGACGGTGGAATTGCGAGGTGAAGGCGTATGTGATACGCCGAACTGAGCAAAACACCGTATTCGCTTAAACGTTAATTTAAATAATACTTATTTAAGATGAAGACGGTGGAATTGCGAGGTGAAGGCGTATGCGATACGCCGAACTGAGCAAAACACCGTATTCGCTTAAACGTTAATTTAAATAATACTTATTTAAGATGAAGACGGTGGAATTGCGAGGTGAAGGCGTATGCGATACGCCGAACTGAGCA
>JAGBCU010000011.1 GCA_017937865.1 Clostridia bacterium
CATTGGCTTTGTTGTGTTGTTCAAAACTCTACTTTTTTCTTCTTTTTTTACTAATTTTTAAAACTCATCGCACAAAAATATCCGAGACCCACTACTTTCTGTGAATCTCGGATTTTTTAGGCTGTTTTTTTACAGCCCCTTGTTTGTTCTTTATTAAGTTTTGCGCGAAGCATCGGCATCAGGCATCTCACCTCGCATTCCACACTTCGCACTTAATTTGCCACTTTATAAAATATATTCCTTATACTTTTCAAGCACGAAAATTTCTGCTGTTATATCCAACAAAAGACCGTCTGCGGTATATTCTTCCGAATGGACAACACCTGTTTTTCTAAGCTCTGCACCTGCAGCACCTAAAGAAAACGGAAGAAGAATTTTTACTCTTTTTCTTGTTGGTGGGAGTGCAGCTGCAACTGCTTCTAAAAGCTTATCAAGTCCTTCACCCGTTTTAGCGGAAACTCTTACACATTTTCCCACAAGCGGAATTGAAATATCGTTAACTAAATCACTTTTATTTAAAACTGTAATAATTGGTTTGTCAGCACAGCCCAGTTCCTCTAAAAGCTCGTTCGTTACTCTGTAATGCTCAGCACATTCGTCAGAGGATGCATCGCAAATATTGAGAATAACATTAGCATCTACAGCTTCGTCAAGAGTAGATTTAAAAGCTTCAACAAGCTTGTGGGGTAATCTTCTTATAAAACCAACGGTATCAATTAAAAGAACGCTACTACCGTCGGGGAGGGTTAAAGCTCTTGCTGTAGGGTCGAGGGTCGCAAAAAGCTTGTTTTCTGCAAGTACACCTGCATCGGTGAGAGTATTCATAAGAGTAGATTTACCTGCGTTTGTGTAGCCGACAAGAGCAACCGTTAAAACGCCGTCTTTTTTTCTTCTTTCACGGTATCTTGTTCGGCGTTCGTCAAGCTCCTTTAAATCTTCTGATAATGCAGAAATCCTTCGCCTTATATGACGGCGGTCAGTTTCAAGCTTCGTTTCACCCGGACCTCTCGTACCGATACCGCCACCAAGCCTTGACATCGAAGCACCCTTGCCGCCTAATCGGGGAAGAGCATACTTTAACTGAGCTAATTCAACCTGAAGCTTACCTTCGCCTGAAAGAGCACGTCCTGCAAAAATATCAAGAATTAAAGTTGTTCTGTCAATGACACGTACGTCAGTTATTGTTTCGATATTTTTTTGCTGAGCAGGGGAAAGCTCACCGTCAATTATAATCAAATCAGGCTTTTCTGCCTCGCAAAAATCCGATAACTCCTGAAGCTTGCCTTTACCTAAATAGGTACCTGCTTCAGGTGCTTCTCTTTTTTGGGTCATTTCGCAAATGACCTCTGCACCTGCGGTACGGGCAAGCTCGGTCAATTCTCTTAAAGATGAATCAACGTCAAATTCACCCGTATCAACGGAAACAAGAACGGCACGCTCTTGTTCAATTTTGTTTTCGTAAAATTCCATATTAATCTAATTTTTATTTAACACTGAAAAGCAAGTCACCGTATGAGGGATAACACCATTTATCGGAAGGACAAAGTGTTTCCATTTCGTCTACTGCGTTTCTCAACGTTTCCATTAAAGGAATGATGTTGTTTTTGTAGTAGAAGGATGCGGCATCGCTTTCATCAATTGTTTTTACTATTTTTGAATTCTCTTCTAACTGTCTTACAACGTCAAAGGCAATTTTTGAAAGATTGGAAAGCTTTGTGATTACTATTGTTTCGTATGAAGTATCAATACCTGCAATTGCGTTTTTCTTTGCAATAAGAGTATCGGAAAGCTCATGAATCTGGCGGCTGACACAGGGGAGAATATCCTTCTTTGTCATATCAATCATTGTAAGAACTTCGATATTAAGATATTTGCAATATTTTTCATTTTTGATTTCATAATGAGCCTTGATTTCAGCTTCGCTGTAAACCTTATGCTTTTTGTAAAGCTCAACGTTTTTATCGTGAAGCATATAAGGAAGACATTCGGGAGTAGTTCTTAAATTAAGAAGCCCTCTTTTTTCAGCCTCTTCAACCCAAGCGTCATCATAGCCGTTACCGTTAAAGATAATTCTCTTGTGGTCTTTGATAACTCTTCTGATTAAATCGTGAAGAGCAGATTCGAAATCATCAACACCCTCAAGCTCATCTGCAAACTGACTGAGCACCTCGGCAACTGCTGTGTTAAGTGTTGTATTAGGGCCTGCAACGGAAGCAGAAGAGCCAAGCATTCGGAATTCGAACTTGTTACCTGTAAATGCAAAGGGTGAAGTTCTGTTTCTGTCTGTCGTATCTTTTGGGAAACGGGGTAAAACGTGAACGCCAACCTTAAGAAGTTCCTTTTCTTTAGAGCCTTCGTAGTCTTCTCCTTTTTCTATTGATTCGAGTATTTCCGTAAGTTCTTCGCCGAGGAACATTGAAACAATAGCTGGGGGAGCCTCTTGAGCACCTAAACGGTGGTCGTTACCTGCGCTCGCAATTGAAACTCTTAAAAGGTCCTGATAATCGTCAACCGCTTTAATAACGGCACAAAGGAATAAAAGAAACTGTGCATTTTCAGAGGGTGTGTCACCGGGCTCTAAAAGGTTTGCGCCTGTATTTGTAGAAATGGACCAGTTGTTATGCTTACCGCTACCGTTAACACCGTCAAAGGGTTTTTCGTGAAGAAGGCAAACCATACCGTGATTCTTTGCACATTTCTGCATTGTTTCCATTGTAATCTGGTTGTGGTCTGTAGCAATGTTTGTAGTATTAAAAATAGGTGCTAATTCGTGCTGAGCGGGAGCGGCTTCATTGTGTTCCGTTTTAGCGTGAACGCCTAATCGCCAAAGCTCTTCGTCAAGGTCCTTCATAAAGGCTTGTACTCTCGGCTTGATAGCACCGAAATAATGGTCGTCAAGCTCCTGACCTTTAGGGGGCTTTGCACCAAAAAGAGTTCTTCCTGTGTAAACAAGGTCTTTTCTCTTATGGAAAACTTCGCTGTCAATAAGGAAGTATTCCTGTTCGGGACCAACAGTTGTTTTAACAGAAACGACGTCTTCATTACCGAAAAGCTTTAAAACTCTTAAGGTCTGCTTGTTGATTGCTTCCATTGAACGAAGTAAGGGAGTCTTTTTGTCGAGTGCCTCACCGCCGTAAGAGCAGAAAGCGGTCGGAATACAAAGAACACCGTTTTTAATAAAAGCAAAGGAGGTGGGGTCCCATGCGGTGTAGCCTCTTGCTTCAAAAGTGGAGCGTATACCACCGTTGGGAAAGCTTGAAGCATCAGGCTCACCCTGAATTAATTCTTTTCCTGAAAATTCCATTATTATACCGCCGTCTTTAGTGGGGGTAATAAAGCTATCGTGTTTTTCGGCGGTAATACCTGTAAGAGGTTGAAACCAATGAGTATAATGAGTAGCTCCTTTTTCTATTGCCCAATCCTTCATTGCATCGGCAATAACCTTGGCTACTGTAATATCAAGTCTGTGACCGGTTTCAAGAGTACGTTGAAATTCTTCAAACGTTTCTTTTGGAAGTCTTTCCTTCATAACTGAAGTTGAAAACACGTCACAACCGAAATATTCTGGTACATTTTTCATTTTAATCAACCCTTTTGCGAGAAAGTTTAAAGCTGTGGGCAATTTTCACCCAATACAAAATAATTATACTACAAAACTTTCTTAAACGCAACCCTGAGCTTTCATTGCTTCAGCGATTTTTAAGAATGCTGCTATATTAGCTCCCGAAGCATAATTACCCTCTAAGCCGTATCGTCTTGCGGCGTCATCGCAGGAGTGAAAAATCTTTATCATAATTTCTTTTAATCGCTCGTCAACTTTTTCAAAGCTCCACATTCTTCTTTCGGAATTCTGGCTCATTTCAAGTCCAGACGTAGCAACACCTCCTGCGTTTGCTGCTTTTGCAGGGCCGAAAAGAATACCGTTATCAAGAAATACTTTTATAGCCTCGGGTGTGCAAGGCATATTCGCACCCTCGGCAACTGCAATACAACCGTTTTTTATAAGAAGTCTTGCAATTTTCTCGTCAACCTCGTTTTGAGTAGCGCAAGGGAGGGCTATATCGCAAACGGTTGTCCAAATACCATCGCAACCGTCGTAATATTTTGCATTAGGTCTGTATCTTAAATAATCCTTGATTCTTGCTCGGTCAACCTCTTTAAGCTTTTTTAAGGGTATTAAATCAACACCGTCCTCGTCGAAAATATACCCGTCAGAATCTGAAAGAGCAACTACAGTTGCACCTAATTGCATCGCTTTTTCTGCAGCATACAGTGCAACGTTTCCGGAACCTGAAATAATAACTCTTTTGCCTTCAAGAGTTTTTCCGTTACAACGAAGCATTTCTTCAAGAAAATAGCAAAGGCCGTAGCCCGTCGCCTCTGTTCTTACGTAAGAGCCGCCGTAATCAAGCCCTTTACCCGTTAATACGCCTGTGAACTGTGTGCGGATACGTTTATATTGACCGAACATATATCCGATTTCTCTTGCACCCGTACCGATATCGCCTGCGGGAATATCGGAATTAGAGCCTATATGCTTGTAAAGCTCCGTCATAAAGCTTTGACAAAAAGCCATTATCTCTCGGTCAGACTTTCCTTTTGGATCAAAGTCTGCACCGCCCTTTGCCGCACCCATAGGAAGTGTGGTAAGACTGTTTTTAAATATTTGTTCAAATCCGAGGAATTTTATGATTCCGATATAAACAGAGGGATGTAGTCTTATACCGCCCTTATACGGACCGATAGCAGAGTTGAATTGAACGCGAAAGCCACGGTTAACCTGTGTTTTACCGTTATCGTCTATCCAAGGCACTCTGAAAATTATCTGCCTTTCAGGCTCAACTAATCTTTCAACGATACCTGCATCAACAAAATCGGGGCGTTTATCTATAACGGGCTCAATGCTTTCAAGAACTTCTGTTACCGCCTGTAAAAATTCAGGCTCATGGGGATTTCTTTTTTTTACTTTTTCGAAAACGTCTATCAAATATTGGTTCTTCATTTTATACCGCCTTTTCAATTTTTCTATATTATTTGAAAAAGAAGACAGTATATACAAAATATGAAAAAGCACCTTGACCGAAATCAAGATGCTTTTAATCGAATATGTTTTTTAATTTAAAAGAAAGCCTGAAGCTATACCTATCGCGGCGGAAAGACCGATAATTATAATAGGATGTACTTTTTTGAAAACAAGTACTGTCATAACAACGGTAATGCCAAGTGAAACAAGGAAATCCTGAGGAACGATAGCCTTTAAATCAAAGCCGTTGGGTAAAAATACAGTTAAGAGAATTGTAACGATTGCCGAGCCGATAAGACCGATAACCGCGGGTCTTAAACCGGTCATAACGCTTTGAACAACAGTACTTTCCTTGAATTTTTTATAAACTCTGGCGACTATAAGAATTACAAAGAAAGAGGGTAAAACTACACCGAGAGTAGCACAAACAGCACCTAAAAATCCACCGGTTTCCGTGCCAACGTAGGTTGCGATATTAATTGCAAAGGGGCCGGGTGTGCTTTCGCTGACCGCAATAAAATTTACAATATCTTCAACCTTCATCCAGTTATGAGCGATAACCTCTTCCTGAATAAGAGGGAGCATTGCATAGCCGCCACCGAAGGTGAAAAGACCGATTTTAAAGAATGTTAAAAATAACTCTAAATAAATTGGTAACGTCATTGCTTAACCCTCCTTTTAATAATAAGAGAGTTAACAATACCTGCCACAGCACAACCGATTAAAACAAAAATAACGTTGATATCGGTAAATGCGGCTAAGATAAAGGATGCTCCCATAAGTATATATGAAAACAAGCCTTTTGGACATTTTTTATACATCGAAACGAGGGCCTTTATAAGAAGAGCCAAAACGCCTGCTCTTATACCGTTGAAGGCGTATTGAACAATAAGAGAATCGCTGAATTGACGAAGGATAAGTGATATTATTGAAATGATTACGAATGAGGGTAAAACTACGCCGAAGGTAGCACAAAAGGACCCGAAAACTCCACTGATTTTATAACCGATAAACGTTGCGGAATTTATAGCTATAGGACCGGGTGTGCTTTCAGCAATAGCTATAATATCAAGGATATCCTCTTCTGTAATCCATTTTCTTTTTTCGCAAACCTCTTTTTCAATAATCGGAATCATTGCATAACCGCCGCCAAAGGTGAACGCACCGATTTTTAAAAAGGTAAGAAAAAGGATTAAGGAATTTTTAAATCTGTCTTTCATAATAACTCCTTAGTGAAAAAATCATAGCTATTATAAATAGAATCCCCTTGTTTGTCAAATAATATATTGAAATCAGTATGCATAATATGGTAAAATTACCTTGTTAATTTCCTATAGGTAGGTATTCATAATGGATTTTGAAGTTGCAAAGAAAAGGGTAAGCGAGCTTACCGAAATTCTTAATGATTGCATTGAAAAATATTATATGGGTAACGAAAGTGACGTTTCTGACTACGATTACGATATGATGATGCGAGAGCTTTCGGGTCTTGAAGAAGAATTTCCCCAGTTGCTTAAAGAGGATTCACCTACTCACCGTGTAGGCGGTAGAAGTGATAACACCTTCGAAGAGGTTGTTCATACGGTAAGAATGGAAAGTCTTCAGGATGCGTTTTCAAATGACGAGTTAATCGCTTTTGATAACAGAGTGAAAAAAGTTTTTCCTGATGCGAAATACGTTGTTGAGCCTAAAATAGACGGACTTTCCTGCTCGCTGGAATACCGCGACGGTATACTCGTAAGAGCATCTACACGTGGTGACGGCAACGTAGGTGAGGATGTTACCGCTAACGTTAAAACAATACGTTCAGTACCTCTTAAATTAAAAGAAAATATACCGTTTATCGAGGTTCGCGGTGAGGTTTATATGTCCCACGCATCCTTTGATGAGCTTGTTGAAAGGCAAGAGTTAAACGGCGAAAAAACCTTTAAAAATCCCAGAAATGCGGCTTCGGGCTCATTAAGACAAAAAAATCCTAAAATAACTGCTTCAAGAAAGCTTGATATTTTCGTTTTCAATATTCAGCAAAAAGATGGCGGAAAAGAGCTTCGCTCTCATAAAGAATCGTTAGAATATCTTGAGGAATTGGGCTTTACAACTTGCCCCGGATATAAGCTTTGCAACAGTATCGAAGAAGCTATAGAAAAAATAAAAAATATCGGTGACGAAAGAGGAAATTTAAGCTTCGATATTGACGGTGCAGTTATTAAAACTGATGATTTCTCAATGCGAGAGGAGTTAGGAAGCACAGCAAAATTTCCTAAATGGGCGGTTGCATTTAAATATCCGCCCGAAGAAAAAGAAACAAAGCTTCTTGACGTTGAAATACAAGTCGGAAGAACGGGTGTGCTTACTCCAACGGCTATTTTTGAGCCGATTATTCTTGCGGGTACAACCGTTTCAAGAGCAACTCTTAATAATTCCGATTTTATTAAAGAAAAAGGCATCGCAATAGGTGATACAATTATTGTCAGAAAAGCGGGTGATATAATCCCCGAGGTTTTAGCCGTTGCTAGTCATAACGGCGAAAATCCCGAGTATACTTACCCCGAAAATTGCCCTGCTTGTAACAGTAAGGTTGTAAGAGAAGAGGGTGAGGCGGCAATACGTTGCGTTAATCCCGATTGCCCCGCTCAGCTTTTAAGAAAGCTTATTCATTTTTGTTCAAGAGATGCTATGGATATTGAAGGCTTAGGTGAAGCGGTGTTAGAACAGCTTGTAAACGAAAAGCTTATTTCAAAGGCGTCTGATATTTACAGATTAAGCCCCATTGACCTCGTATCACTTGAAAGAATGGGTGAAAAAAGCACCTTTAATCTTCTTGATGCAATTGAGAAATCAAAGAGCAACGATTTATATAAATTGATTTTTGCTTTAGGTATTCATCATATAGGTCTTAAAGCGGCAAAGCTTATTGCTAATCATTTCGGCACTATGGATGCTCTTCTTTCTGCAACAAAAGAGGATATAACCCAAATTGACGGTATGGGTGAAATCTCTGCCGATACCCTCAGAAAAACTCTTGATTTACCGGAAACGAAGGCTCTTATTGACGAGCTTAAGGCTTTAGGTCTTAATATGGTAAACCTTACCGAAACCGAGGATGACCGCTTTAAAGGTATGACCTTTGTGCTTACCGGTACACTGGAAAAGTTCGGCAGACGTGAGGCTCAGGAAATTATAGAAAAATTCGGCGGTAAAGCTTCGGGCTCTGTATCTGCAAAAACGAGTATTGTCGTTGCAGGTGAAGCGGCAGGAAGTAAGCTCAGAAAAGCAACCGAATTAGGTATAAAAATTATAAATGAAGCCGAATTTGAGGAAATGATAAAGTAGTATTTATCATTTGTACAAAATTTAAGTTTTTATTTTATGCATATAATCAATAGAAATTGCTTGTATGATAATATAAAATATAAATATCAATCTAAAAAAGAGGTGTTTTTATGCCAACAACAGAAGTTTTTAAAATCAAAACAAGACGTAACAACCTTTATTTAAGAGTTGCAAAAGGTCATTTCGCAACAAGCTATACTCATAGCAACTACTATATTGACGTTGCGGCACAAAAATCACGTTTTTCAGAGGCAAAAGCAGTAGCACAGGAGCTTTGCGCTCTTTATAATTACAATACAACAATCATTGATACAATTCTTTGCCTTGACGGTATGGAGGTTATCGGTGCTTGTCTTGCAAACGAATTAACAAAAAATTCTTTTGCGAATATCAATGCCCATCAGACCGTATACGTAGTTTCTCCCGAAATTACAAGTGGCTCTCAGATTTTATTCAGAGATAATATCGTACCTATGATTCAAGGTAAGCACGTGCTTATTCTTGCCGTTTCAGTTGCTTCAGGCTCTACTGCAAAGGCTGCTATTGAGGCGGTTAAGTATTACGGCGGTGAGGTTTCGGGTATCGCTTCAATCTTTGCAACTGCAAGTGAATGTGGCGATTATCACGTAAACTCCGTATTCAACCCCAAGGATTTAGACGGATATTTCAGCTGTCCGCCTCACGAATGTCCTCTTTGTAAAGAAAAGAATAAAATCGATGCACTTGTTAATTGCTACGGTTATTCGAAATTATAAAATTAATGGGGTTGTTGTGAATTGCAACAATCCCTTTTGTGAGTAAAATTGGTGATATAAATGACTTTTTATGATGTGTTATCTCTTTGTGCAGGGCTTGTATTTTTCCTTTTCGGTATGAATACAATGTCTGACGGGCTTGAAAAAGCGGCAGGCGGTAAGCTTGAAATAGTGCTTAAAAAAATCACTTCTAATATCTTTTTAAGTATTACAATGGGTGCTGTTATAACTGCGGTTATTCAGTCCTCGTCTGCAACAACGGTTATGCTTGTAGGTCTTGTAAACTCGGGGCTTATGAGCTTCCAAAGTTCAATTGGAGTTATTTTTGGTGCTAATATCGGTACTACTATTACCGCTTGGTTTTTATCTCTTGTAGGTGTAGAAAGCGAGTCTTTCTTAATACAGATGGTAAAGCCTCAGAATTTTGCACCTATACTTGCGATAATCGGTATCGCATTTATGATGATGTCCAAAAACGACAAGAAAAAGATTATCGGTACTATTTTCGTAGGCTTTACCGTTCTTATTTACGGTATGGATATTATGTCCGATTCTGTAGCAGGTCTTTCAGAATCTCCTGCTTTTGCCGATATTCTTTTGAAGTTCAATAACCCTCTTTTCGGCATTTTAATCGGTGCTGTTGTTACTGCCGTAATTCAGTCATCATCTGCATCTGTAGGTATTTTACAGGCTTTATCTCTTACGGGTGCTATTTCATATAATATGGCATTCCCTATAATTTTAGGTCAGAATATCGGTACTTGTGCTACGGGTCTTATTTCTTGTATCGGTGCGGGTACGGGTGCAAAACGAGTTGCAACATGTCATACTCTTACCAACGTAATAGGTACGCTTATTTTGATGCCATTGTTCTTGGTCGCAAATAACTTTTTAGACGGTTATTTTGACGAGAACTTTGTAAATCCTGCTACAATTGCGGTTATGCATACTATATTTAACTTTGCAACGGTAATTATTCTCGCACCGTTTACAAAGCTTTTGGCAAAGCTTACCGAAAAGCTTGTTAAGGATAAAAAACAGCCTGACGGTGAAAAAGTTAAAGTTGTTTACCTTGACGAAAGACTTTTCCGTTCACCCTCTGTTGCTGTTATGGAGTGTGATAACTACACGTCACAAATGGCGGTTATCGCAAAGGTTACTATTTTAAAAGCACTTGAGCTTCTTTTTGATTACAATAAAGAGGATGCAGAGCTTATAAAAGAGAACGAAACAATTCTTGACACTTATGAGGACGAGCTGGGCACTTATCTTGTTAAGCTTTCTAAGGAAGCACTTTCGGAAGCGGATGCAAAAAGAGTTTCAAGAATGCTTCATACAATCGGCGATTTCGAAAGATTGGGTGACCACGCTCTTAATTTAAAGAAAACAGCTAAGGAAATAAATGAAAAGCATATAAAATTCTCACCGAATGCAGAAAAAGAACTTAACGTTCTTATTCAGGCGATTACTGAAATAGTTGTTACAACGACTCTTGTTTACGAAAAGAACGATTTATCGCTTGCATCAAAGGTTGAGCCTCTTGAGCAGGTTATAGATAGCCTCACAAGCGAAATTAAAGCCCATCATATTAACAGGCTTCAAAGCGGTGACTGTACAATTGAGTTAGGCTTTGTGCTTTCCGACCTTCTTACAAACTGCGAAAGAATTTCAGACCATTGCTCTAATATTGCGGTTGCGGTAATTGAAGCACAAAATAACACCTTTGACACTCATAACTATCTTAATCAAATAAAATACAACGACGAAGCCTTTAAAAAGACCTTTGAGGAATACAATGCAAAATACGATTTACACGCCTGAAAACATACCCGTTATATTTGAAGATAAAGATATTCTCGTAATAAAAAAGCCGGTGGGAATTCTCAGCGAGGATTCCCAAAAAGGTGAAAAGGGTATATTATCATATCTTGAAAATGATGAAAGAAAAACGTTGCATCTTTTACACCGCCTTGACAGAGAGGTGGGCGGCGTAATGGTTATTGCAAAAAATAAAAAATCCGCATCCTTTTTATCAACTGAAATAGCAAACGGCGGGTTTAAGAAAGAGTATCTTGCAGTAACTGACGGAATACCTCAAGAAGATAACGGCGTTTTTGAGGATTTGCTTTTTAAGGATTCTAAAAAGAACAGATCTTACGTTGTAAAAAGAGAACGTAAGGGTGTAAAAAAAGCATCTTTAGAATACGAGGTTTTAAAAAAAGAGCAGGGGAAAGCACTTGTTAAAGTGCTACTGCATACGGGTCGAACTCATCAGATAAGAGTTCAGTTTTCGTCAAGAAAAATGCCCCTTACCGGTGACGGTCACTACGGTAGCGGGGACAGAGGTTGCAAAATTGCACTTCATTCTCACAGAGTAAGTTTTTTACATCCCCAAACAAAAAAGGCAGTTGCTTTTGAGTCAATGCCTGATGCAAAGAACTACCCATGGAGCTTGTTTGGAGGGTTAAAAAATGATTGAAACTTTATCCGCATTCAGCGGAGTGCTTGTAAATACCTTAACCGTTATTATCGGTAGCACGGTAGGTCTTATTCTTAAAAAGCAAATACCCGAAAAGCTTACCAATGCGGTTATGACCGCAATAGGTCTTTGCACCATTGCAATAGGCGTTACGGGAGTTATCAAGGGCGAAAATCAGCTTGTTATGATAATTTCTCTCGTTTTCGGCACAATAGTCGGCACGCTTATTGATATTGACGGTAAATTATCGCGTTTAGGTGATAAATTTCAAAACAAGAGAGCAAAAAACGGAAACGTACATAGCGACAACGCTACCTTTTCACAAGGCTTTGTTACCGCTTCGCTTCTTTTCTGCGTTGGTGCAATGACTATCGTCGGCTCAATGAATGCAGGCATTTCCGGTGATAACCAGATGCTTTATACAAAATCAGTTCTTGATTTAATTTCATCATCAATGCTTGCGGCATCTCTCGGCTTCGGTGTTTTCTGTGCCTCGGGCTTCGTGCTTGTTTTTCAGGGTGCACTCGTAGCTCTTGCAATGGCTTTAGGCTCATTTTTAAATGATTTTGCAGTAAACGAGCTTATCTGCACAGGCTCCGTAATGATTACCGCTTTAGGACTTAACCTTATAGGCGTAACGAAAATAAAGGTAGCAAATCTGTTACCCGGCTTAATCTTCGTGCCGTTTGTGTGTAAAATAATGGAATTATTTTAAGTGGCAAATGGCAAATGGAAAATGGCAAATTTCGAACTGCGTTGGCAATTGTAAGAGATTCCAGATACCAGTTGCTTCGCTCACGCTTTAGTTAGGAGTTAGGAGTTAGGAGTGTCGGGACCTGCGGTCGGCATTGTAAAAAATGGCAAGTGGCAAATGGCAAATTTCGGAACTGCGTTGGCAATTGTAAAGCTTCGCAAGTAGTATAAGTTAAAGTTTTGCGAAGCTTTTCATCCCTGTTTTGTCGCAGACAAAATAGGGAGGGGGACCGTTCTTCAATAAATCAAAGGTTAAAGGATAGTATATTTCGAGCGAATATACTATCCTTTATTGTTTATTAAATCG
Organism: Clostridia bacterium; assembly: GCA_017937865.1. Lineage (GTDB taxonomy): Bacteria > Bacillota > Clostridia > Oscillospirales > Acutalibacteraceae > DTU089. Next base: position 12,651 of record JAGBCU010000011.1, read on the forward strand.
GAACGGTGGTGG
>JAGBCU010000012.1 GCA_017937865.1 Clostridia bacterium
GCGATATATTTTGTTACACAAAACGCGATATATTTCGCTACGCTCAATGCGATATGATATAAATCCTTTCTATTCTCGTGCCGAAGGCACATATCGCACCGAAGGTATATCGCATACAACGTATATATCGCAAATCCGTCAGGATTTATATCGCGGTGCTTTCGCACCATATTTGCCACTTGCCATTTCCAATTTGCCATTTTGCAAAGCATCTGGCATCTGGCGACTGGTGACTATAATTGCCGTCGCAGACCCTTAATTATTCAATATTCATTATTCATCATTCATTAGCGAACGTAGTGAGCTTTACAATGCCGACCGCAGGTCCCGACACTCCTCACTCCTAACTCCTCACTCCACACTAAAGCATGAGCGAAGCTCTGGCAACTGAAGGCTAATCTGTCAGAAAAAGAGCATAAAATTGAAATAACCCTTAACCGAGTGTTTCTTTACACACTTTAGCCGGTTAAGGGTTACTTCTGTTCACTCTTGATATCTAACATCTTTTTAACCTCTCTTTCTTAGCTTTCGCAAAAACTTTTCCTTCTTGAAATTCATTCACAAACCGTTGACTTTTTAATTTTCCCTTAAGCGAGAATCACTTTTAGTTTTGAATAAGCTTCATTTTAAAAGTTTTTGCCGATAAACTCTGCGGGTTTAGTATTCAGTCTTATCAGCCGTTAAATTAAATCTTAGGTGGTTTAATTTTCAACTCTTCATTTTTAAGTTAACACTCTTATCGGCTTTACTGAAGTAACTCTATCCGTCTTTGAGTTTAAGAAAGTTTTACCAGTACATTGGTCTCACCTTTTCTTAAAATTTTGAGTTCAAGTTTTACATGCACATTGGACTCACCTTTTCTTGAAATTTTGAGTTCAGGTTTTACCTGTACATTGGACTCACCCTTTCTTTGTCTAAATAATAGCATACTTTTTTCACGGTTTCAATATGTAATTTTGTACAAAGTTGCTATATTTTATTTATTTATATCGCAGATTTTGTCTATTTAGTCAATCAAAGTTTTCAAAAATTATTGACAACGGTTATATTTTTTTGATATACTAATCGTGTTGGGTGTTTGAAAGCCCGACTTTTTTTATATACTTTTATTAATGCTAAACGTTTTTGTGTTTTGAGTGGTGTGATGTATGGAATATAAAATTTATAACCAATTACCCGAAGAGGCTAAGGCGTTACGAATTACCGTATTTGTAGATGAGCAAGGCTTTCAGGAAGAATTTGACGAGGCTGACAACGGCGCTGTTCATATCGTTGCTTTCGACAACGGCAAGCCCGTTGCCACCTGCAGAATAGTTAAAGACGGAATTGACAACAGAATCATTTTAGGAAGAATCTGCGTTTCTAAAGAGCTGAGAGGTAAAAGCATCGGCTTTGAGATGCTGGGTTACGCTGCAGAGCGTATCAAGGAAATGGGCGAGAATGAAATATATATTCACTCTCAATATCAGGCAAAGGGCTTTTACGAAAAATGCGGTTATACTGCCTTCGGCGAATTAGAATACGAGCAGGACTGCCCTCATATATGGATGAAAAAATCAATATAAATGCTTGGTTGGTGCAATATGAATTATACGGTTAACGGTGGCAATAAAAACGCCCATATTAAAATTACAGAAAAGCAAGAAAACGGTATTACTTACCTCTTTTTAAATATGAAGCTGTCATCCCCTGAAATCCCCGAAGCTTTTTCGGTTAATTTCAGTTTCAGTGCGGCTGACTGTGCTTCAACGTGGAACCCTTGTATGCTTGATATACGCGGTTTATATTTTGAATGGGGTAAAAAGATTATAAAATCAAAGCTTGCTTCTTGGATGCCCGTTCAGCAGTTGATTTCAAGAACGGGTAAAAACAAGCTTTTAATTGCCGTTTCCGACGTTGATACGCCTATTGAAATCGGCACGGGTATTCGTGAAGAGAAGGCAACCTTTGACTGTAGCGTATCTTTTTTCACTCTTCCCACAACGCCAATTACAGAATACTCCGCAAAAATACGCCTTGATATGAGAGATATTCCATATTACGACAGTGTTTACGATACAACAGCCTGGTGGGAAAATGATTGCGGTTACAAAAGTGCATTTGTACCTGAAGCCGCAAAAGAGCCTATGGATTCCCTTTGGTATAGCTTTCACCAAGATCTTGATAAGGACGAGATTTTAAGGGAATGTAAAGCCTCACACGATATCGGTATGAAAACAGTTATCATTGACGACGGCTGGCAGACCGATGACAACAACCGCGGTTACGCTTATTGCGGTGACTGGCAGGTATCACCCAAGAAAATGGGCAATATGAAAGAGCTTGTTGATAATATACATAATATCGGTATGAAGGTAATGCTTTGGTATTCCGTACCGTTTGTGGGTATTTACAGCGACAAATATAATGAATTTAAGGATATGCTTCTTGACGGCTGCGGTGACGAAAAAACGTTTTTCGCTCTTGACCCCCGCTATAAAAAGGTAAGAGAATATCTTGCAGGCGTTTATGAAAACGCAATAAAGGATTGGGGGCTTGACGGCTTTAAGCTCGATTTTATAGATTCCTTCGTTTTAAAGGGCAAGGCATTAGAGTATGACGAAAGACGGGATTACCAATCGTTAGAGGATGCCATTCACGCTCTTATGACAGACGTTAAAACCCGTCTTGTAAAAATCAACCCCGATATTCTTATAGAATTCCGTCAGTCATACGTAGGTCCCTCAATTCGTAAATACGGTAATATGTTAAGAGTTGGCGACTGCCCTTGCGATATACTTAAAAACAAAGTCGGCATTGTTAATCTCAGGTTAACCTCCGGTAAAACCGCGGTTCATTCCGATATGATAATGTGGAACGTTGAGGACACCGTAGAAAATGCTGCTCTTCAATTCGCAAGTATTTTATATAGCGTGCCTCAGATTTCTATGAGGGTTGACAAGCTTCCCGAAAGCCACTATAAAATGCTGAAATATTATCTTTCATTCTGGAATGAATGGAAATCCGTGCTTTTAGACGGTAAGCTTACCGCAGAGAACCCCGAAAACAATTACAGCCTTGTTTGCTCTGAGCTAAATGATAAAGCTGTTTTCACCGCCCATTCTGACAGAGTTATCCCCGTTAAAGCAAAAGAAACCGTTGCTGTTAACGCAACGGTAGAAAATGCCCTCATAATTAAAAACGCAAAGGGCAAAAATTATAAGGTTGTAAACTGTATGGGTGAAGAGATTTCGAATGGTGTAATTGAAAGTGATTTGCAGGAAATCCCTGTTAACATTTCGGGTATGATATTTATAAAGTAAATAAAATTAAGCTCCCCGTGCTTTGTGGCTTACAAAACACGGGGATTGATTTTTATGCATTATAATATTTATCAAACTCTGCGGGTGTGGGGATTTTTGCCATTTCAGCAAGCTCTGCACGTTTTGATTTGATAAAGTTTTTGATAAGCTCTTCGGGGAAAACTCCGCCTGCAGTAAGATAATCGTGGTCTGCTTCAAGAGCATTGAGAGCCTCATCAAGAGATGTAGGTAAGCCCTGAAGCTTTGCCTTTTCCTCTTCGGGAAGATTGAAAAGGTTAAAGTCGTAGGGGCCCCAACCGTTTGCATGGGGGTCAATTTTATTCTTAACGCCGTCAAGACCTGCCATAAGAATAGCTGCAAAGCAGAAATAGGGGTTACAGGTAGCATCGGGGTTACGAAGCTCGAAACGACGTTTTTCAGGAGCTTTAGCGTATGCAGGGATACGGATAACTGCGCTACGGTTTGAGGTTGCGTAACCAACTGTAACGGGAGCCTCAAAGCCGGGAATTAAACGCTTGAATGAGTTTGTGCTGGGGTTTGTAAGAGCACAAAGTGAGCTTATATGCTTAAGAAGACCGCCCATAAAGTAATGAGCTGTTTCGCTAAGATTTGCGTAACCGTTGTCATCAGAGAAAACGGGCTTGCCGTCTTTAAGAAGAAGCATATGAACGTGCATACCGCTACCTGCTTCACCGTAAATGGGCTTAGGCATAAACGTTGCGGTTTTGCCGTATTTAAGAGCTGTATTACGGATAATATATTTTATCCACATTGTAGCATCAGCCATTGTAGACATTTTTCCGAGCTGAGGCTCGATTTCGAACTGACCTGAAGCTGCAACCTCAGGGTGATGGTAGTTAATTTCAATACCTGCATCAGCCATATGCATACACATTTCGCTACGACACTCGTAAGTAACGTCAAAGGGCTTTGCAATGTGATAGTTTTTCTGCTTTGGTACGATAACGCCGTCATCAGCAACGGAGCTATTCCAGTATGACTGCTTAGCATCAACAAATGCACTTACGTTGTCAGCACTAACGTTCCAGCCTACCTGGTCGAAAAGATAGAATTCGAACTCAGGAAGGATGAGCATAGTATCTGCAACACCGCAATCAGCCATATATTTTTCTGCCGCAAGAACAATATTTCTGGGGTACTGAGCCAAGGGTCTGTTCTGAGGGTTATCAATAATCATTGCGTTACCCGTCATTGATAAGGTAGGAATAGAACAGAACGGGTCAATAACAGCAGTGTCGGGGTCGGGAATGAAAACCATATCGCTTTTTTCAACAACAGCATAACCGTAGTTTGAAGCATCAAAGCCTATACCGCTTTTCATTGTATCCTCTGAAAAGTTTTCAGCAGGAATTGTAACGTGGCGGTATTGGCCGTTAATATCAACCATTTTAAAGTCAACCATTTTGATATCATTATCTTTGATAAGAGCGATAATATCCTGTACGCTTTTTGCCATAAAGCACACCTCTTTCTAATATTTTACAATAGCCGACGGGAGTCGAACACCGTACGGTTTTGGAAGGCAAATTTCCGCACTAACTTCGTCAAAAACCTTGAAATACGACAGTATTACTTCGGTTTTTTCCTTGTTATTGCAAAAATTTTTGCCTTACAAAACTGCAAGCACCTAAAAATGTAAAGATTTTGGTGCAGCATGGTGTTTCTTCGGCGCAGACATACTAGCGTATATCAAGGCGAAAAACGCCATGATGTGCCGAAAGATTTGAATTTTAGGCGTACGGTGTTCGACTCCCGTCGGCTATAGTATAACAAATAAATTTTACGTAGTCAATTACGCAAATATACAAAAATAATTATATAAAAACAAAAATAAAAATATGCAAAAAGACCGCTTAATAACGGTCTTAATAAAAAACATATTGAAATAAAACAAAAAAGTCGGGTTTTCAAACACCCAACATAATTAGTATATCAAAAAAATATAGCCGTTGTCAATGATTTTCGAAAATTTTCTTTGACTAAATATACAAATTCTGCGGATTAAATAAAAGATTTATAGTAACTTTGTACAAAACTACATATTGAAAACGGTGTTTTTTTATGGTACTATATAGACGAAGAAAGAGAGAGGGTGAATCCAATGTACAAGTAAGTTCACAAAATATTGAAAGGGTGAGTCCGATGTTCATGTAAGCAAAAAGCAAACGTAAGCAAAGGCAAAAGCAAAAGCAGAATCCTTAAAACAAAAGAGAAGGTAAAATCCGATGTTTATGTAACATTATAAAGTGAATTCACAAAGCTTTTAAAATAGTTTCTTTTCTGATGAGGGGATTTTTCGAAACAAAAGTGTTTCTCACTTACGGGAGTTTATAATAGATGCTGAAAAGCTAAATAGTTTTTCACGAAAACGGTATACCGAAAGATGTATACAAATCGTTTCGAAAAATTGGGTCTTTGAGGAAACCGTGCGGAACAAGAACAAATCTGACGAAAGAGAGGTTAAAATGATGTTAGATACTAAAATTGAATCCAGATAACCCTTGACTGCGGGCATCGGAAGATGGGTAGTCAGGGGTTATTTTTTATATTACCGTACATCAGAAGGTTCACCTTGTTCGCTAATGAATAATGAATGATGAATGATGAATAATGAATAATGAATAATGGAAAGTGAAAAATTAAGGGTCTGCGACGCAATAATAAACTTCGCAGACTTATTGTTTTTTTGTATAAACCAACTTGTAGCGAAGCCTATCCCTCTTTTTTCGTGAAACGAAAAAGGAGGGGGGACCGACGCCGTCAGGCGTTGGTGGGTGGTACCCGACGTGAGTCCTCGAACGTCGTGAAACCGTCGGTTTCATTGAC
>JAGBCU010000013.1 GCA_017937865.1 Clostridia bacterium
CGTGCAAATACCAATGTAAGCGATGCTTACATTGGAAATCCACCCATGCCGCCGGGCATTCCACCGGGCATTCCGCCGCCCATACCCATACGCTGCATACGCTTCATCATCTTTTTAGAACCCTTGCCGTTAAGCTGTTTATAAAGCTTTTGCATTGAACGGTACTGATTAAGAAGACGGTTAACGTCTTCAACCTGCATACCGCAACCGGCAGCGATTCTGCGTTTACGGGAAGGATTGATTATATCGGGATTCTCACGTTCCTTCATAGTCATTGAACGGATAATTGCCATTGTATAGTCAATCTGCTTATCGTCAACGTCGGTATCTTTAACCTTTTTATTAAGACCGGGAATCATTGAAATAATATCCTTCATCGGCCCCATTTTTTTCATTTCCTCAAACTGCATAAGCATATCGTTAAGGTCAAGCTTATTTGCTTTGAGCTTTTTTTCAAGCTCATCTGCTTTCTTTTCGTCTAAAGCTGTTTCAGCCTTTTCGATAAGAGAAAGCACGTCACCCATACCGAGAATACGGCTTGCCATTCTATCGGGATGGAAAACGTCTAAATCGGCAAGCTTTTCACCGATACCGATAAACTTAATAGGCTTACCCGTAACAGCTCTTGCGGAAAGAGCCGCACCGCCTCTTGTATCACCGTCAAGCTTTGTAAGCACAAGACCGTCAATACCGAGTGCCTCATTGAATGAAGATGCAACTGTAACGGCGTCCTGACCGAGCATTGAGTCGATAACAAGTAAGATTTCGTGGGGCTTAACGGTTGATTTAATGTCTTTAAGCTCCTGCATAAGCTGTTCGTCAATATGAAGACGACCTGCAGTATCAAGAAAGACGTAATCGTAACCGTTATCCTTTGCAAGCTTAATTGCTTCAGTAGCAATTTTAACGGGATTTTCCGTTCCCATTTCAAAAACGGGAACACCTATCTGCTCACCTACTACCTGCAACTGCTTAATAGCAGCGGGACGGTAGATGTCACAAGCAACGAGCAAGGGTCTGTGACCTTGTTCCTTGAGCCTTAAAGCGATTTTAGCACTATGGGTTGTTTTACCGGAACCCTGAAGACCGCACATCATAACAACCGTTGGCGGATGAGATGCAGAAGCAAGCCTTGCCTGAGTACCACCCATAAGGGCTGTAAGCTCTTCGTTTACTATTTTAATAACCATCTGAGCGGGTGTAAGGCTTTCCATAACCTTTGCACCGATTGCTCTTTCGGTAACGTTATTTGTAAAGTCTTTTGCAACCTTGTAGTTAACGTCTGCTTCAAGAAGAGCAAGTCGCACCTCTCGCATAGCATCGCGAACATCAGCCTCTGTAAGACTACCTTTACTTTTAAGCTTTTTAAACGCATTATCAAGCCTATCGGAAAGACCTTCAAAAGCCACGGTACAACCTCCTTTTATTCATCAAGAGAATCTATTGCCGACCTGATACTGACGACGGCGTCGTTAACCTCTCTTGATAACGAAATATTCATATTGTAATTGTTTATGGAGTCGGTGCTCTCTTTAATAATTTCAAGAGCCTCTTTTATTTTGCGGGTACGCTCTGCGAAGCCCAACTTTTTCTCCATATCGTAAAGCTGACTTTCTGCCCTTTTTACTGCATCACGGACACCTTGTCTTGTAATGCCTTCATTTTGGGCAATTTCTGAAAGAGAAAGGTCATCACTATAGTAATACTCAATGAATTTACGTTGATTTTCGGTAAGCATTTCACCGTAAAAATCTGCAAGTAAAACAACATCAAGGTCTTTTGCCATAACGATTCTCCTTTCAAAGCTCTGTAAAGACATTTCACTTTACAGGTGAGCATTATAACAGAGTAATCCACTTTTGTCAATAGCTAAAAGCAATTAATTTCCTATATAATCAAGAATAAATCCGTCAATATAATTCCAATACTTTTCGGCATCCTTTGAAACAAGCCTTGCGTGCTCCGCTTCGTTTATAACCTCTTGCTCTCTGCCTTTGAATTCACATTCCATATATAAATCGTTGTTATCGTTAATCGGAACGATTAAATCATTTTCACCGTGCATAAAAAGAATAGGCTTTTCAATTTGTCTTGCAACAGAATACGGTCCCGTTTCTTTTAAATCCACGTCATATTTTATACTGCAATATAACGACGCTATATTTCTTACGGGGAAGGGCGATTTTTCATAAGCTAATTCAAGATAAGGCTCATATAAATCCCATAAGCTTTTATAACAGCTATCGGCAATTATACACTTTACGTTTTCGGGAAGCTTTTCCCCTGCTACCTCGCAAACGGTTGCACCGCCCGTTGAAACACCAAAAAGAATTATTTTAGCTCTTTCATTGTTTTTAGTTATATAATCAATCCAGAATAATACGTTTTCAGTATCTGCAGATGATAAGAAAAGTGATTTTTCATCATTTCCTTTTGCGGTAGTCAATTCGGGAATTAAAAGATTAAAGCCTAAATCATAAAAATGCTTTGCATATTCCCCCATTGAATAGGGTGTTGCACCATACATATGGCACAGTATCACGTAGCTTTCTGATATATTTTCATTTTTTATATTAAGGGCGGAAAATGCTTTGTTTTGGGACTCAAGCGAAAGCATTTCACCCTTGCTTTCTAAAAATGCATCCTTTTTACTCAAGCTTTTTGCAAACTCTTCACCGTAAACGGTTTCAATAAATTTTTGAGAGCCGTTTTTTGAAAAAATTGATTCGGTAACGTATACCGCAAATATGCTTTGAGCGATTATTGTTACTAATACAACCGCAATTATGAAAAGAATAACTCTTTTCTTTGTTATTACAGGTTTCGGAAATTTACGGGGATACAAAGCGACTGTTGGTCCGTCTTCGCCGTCGATTTTAACCGTTTTATATTTTACAAAGGTTTTAGCTTTTTCTAACATTTTTACACCCCGTTTCTAAAGCTTTGACACTAATAATACCATATAAAAGTATAGCAAATCAATAAATACAATTAATGCTAAAATAAAATCGTAATTTTTCACAAAACAGTTTGACTATTATGTATTAAAGTTATATAATACCCATTAAATTATTTTTGGAGATGAAATACGTGGGAATTGTTGAAATCCTGCTTCTTGCGGTAAGCCTTTCTATGGATGCCTTTGCGGTAGCTTTATGTAAAGGTCTTGCTCTTAAAAAAATCAATATAAAAAGCTGTATGATTGTAGGCTTGTGGTTCGGCTCTTTTCAGGGGCTTATGCCGCTAATAGGCTATCTTTTAGGAAGTACCTTTGCCGATAAAATCACGTCGATTGACCATTGGATTGCTTTCGTTCTTTTAGCAATAATCGGCGGTAATATGATTAAAGAATCCTTTGATAAATGCGATGAATGTAAGGATTCGTCCCTCGGCTTTAAAACAATGCTCGTTATGGCGATTGCAACAAGCATAGATGCTTTAGCTGTTGGTGTAAGCTTCGCGTTTACAGATTTTAACCCCGATTGGTTTGTTTACATAGCCTTTATTATGATAGCGGTAATTACTTGTATTCTTTCTGCTTTCGGTGTAAAGCTCGGCAACATATTCGGTACAAAATACAAATCAAAAGCCGAATTTGCAGGCGGTTTGATTTTAATTCTTTTAGGACTTAAGATTTTACTTGAGGGATTAGGAATACTTAAAATTTAATGGCAAATGGCAAATGGCAAGTGGCAAATTATGGGGCACTTCGTGCCAATTGTAAGCGTGAATAAATTTAATGGTCTGCGATGGCATTTTATTGCATCGCAGATTTTTTTCTTTTCTGCTAAACCTAAAAAGGAAGAGAACTACCCACCACCACGACTACGCTTGGCTCCGTCGCGGTCCCCCTCCCTATTTCCTTCGAAAACAGGGAGGTAAGGCTTCGCATACCTTTAATTTTTCTATAAATTTACTTATCGCGAAGCTTATAATTGCGTCGCAGACCCTTAATTTTCCATTTGCCACTTGCAATTTGCCATTTAAACTGTGAGCGTAGCGAACTCTGGCACCTACAAAAATAACGGTCAACCTTTTGGGTTGACCGCTTATTTTTGCTAAATTATTTAAAATACTTAACGGCTGCTTTGAACATCTGGATATCGTAGTTACCTGAAACGTTCTTGTAAAGACCGTCGCCTATACGCTCACTGTGACCCATTTTACCGAATACTCTGCCGTCGGGTGAAGTAATACCTTCAACTGCAAACATTGAGTCGTTGGGGTTAAAATGAACATCAACGGTTGCATTACCGTTAAGGTCAACATACTGTGTAGCAATCTGACCGTTTTCAGCAAGCTTTCTGATTAATTCTTCGCTTGCAAGGAAACGACCCTCACCGTGAGAAATCGGAACGTTGTAGATATCGCCAACCTCTGTAAGAGCAAGCCAGGGTGACTTATTAGAAGCAATTCTTGTTCTTACGATTCTTGACTGGTGACGTGCGATTGTGTTGTAGGTAAGAGTAGGACAGTTTTCGTCTGTATCAATAATCTTACCGTAAGGCACAAGACCTAATTTAATAAGTGCCTGGAAGCCGTTACAAATACCGCACATAAGACCGTCACGGTTTTCAAGAAGGTCTGTAACGCCGTCTTTAACGTAAGCATTTCTGAAGAATGCTGTAATAAATTTAGCTGAACCGTCGGGTTCGTCACCGCCTGAGAAGCCACCGGGGATAAATATCATCTGAGCATCCTTGAGCTTTGAAGAGAATTCTTCAACGCTTGCGGTAATATCAGCAGATGAACGGTTTTTGATAACGATGATTTCGGGCTCTGCACCTGCATCACGAACTGCCTTTGCACTGTCAAATTCGCAGTTTGTACCGGGGAATGCAGGAATAAGAACCTTAGGTCTTGCAACCTTAATTGCAGGAGCCTTACGTTCAGTTGCAGTAAATGAGAAATTCTCAACGGGTGTATTTGTATCGGGAATATTACAGCTGTAAACGCTTTCAAGCTTATCCTCGTAGATGTTGAGAAGCTCTGTGAAATCTACAGCTTCGCCTGCGAGAGTAAACTCTGCTTTTTCTGTAACTGTACCGATAAACTGAGCGTCAATAGCTTCTGTAGCCTCAACGATAAAGGTTGCGTAGTTATATTTGAAAATATCTTCAACTGTTAACTCGCTGTTGAATTCAAAGCCGAAGCCGTTACCGAAAGCCATTTTCATAACTGCCTCTGCGATACCGCCCATACCGGGTGTATAGCAAGAAACTGCTTTACCTTCACGAAGAAGTGAGCAAACCTTATCAAATACTTTAAGAAGTGACTCTGTTTCAGGAAGACCGTTTTCGTCAAAATCAGGTGTAATAAGGTAAACCTTGTTACCTGCTTTCTTGAATTCGGGTGAAACTATATCTTTAACCTTTTCAGTTGTAACTGCGAAAGATACGAGTGTGGGAGGAACGTCTAAATCCTCGAAGGTACCGCTCATTGAGTCTTTACCGCCGATTGAGCCGATGCCGAGATTCTTCTGTGCTTTAAATGCACCGAGAAGTGCTGCGAGAGGCTTGCCCCAACGTTTGCTATCCTTACCTACACGCTCAAAATACTCCTGGAATGTGAGGTAAACATCCTCGAACTTTGCACCTGTAGCAATAAGCTTACAAACTGATTCAACAACTGCAAGATATGCACCGTGATAAGGGCTCTTTTCTGTAATAAAGGGATTGTAGCCCCATGACATAAGTGAGCAATCGTCTGTATACTTCTTTTCAACTGAAATCTTCTGTACCATCGCCTGAATGGGTGTAAGCTGATACTTACCGCCGAAGGGCATAAGAACTGTGCCTGCACCGATAGTTGAGTCAAAACGTTCTGAAAGGCCACGTTTTGAGCAGATATTAAGGTCATCTGCCATAGCCTTCATATTGTCAGCGAAGGTGCCTTTGATTTCTTTATCATAATTTTCGGGCTTAACTGTTGCAACGTCAACGTGCTTATCAGCACCGTTTGAGTTAAGGAAATCACGGCTGATATCGCAAATAACCTTGCCGTTCCAATGCATAACAAGTCTTGCTTCTTCAGTTACCTTTGCCACGGGGCAAGCCTGAAGATTTTCAGTAGCTGCAAGCTGAAGGAATTTTTCAACGTTTTCCTTTTCAATAACAACTGCCATTCTTTCCTGAGATTCGGAAATAGCAAGCTCAGTACCGTCAAGGCCTTCGTATTTCTTAGGAACTGCATTAAGGTCGATTTCAAGACCGTCTGCAAGCTCACCGATAGCAACAGAAACACCGCCTGCACCGAAGTCGTTACAACGTTTTATCATTCTTGTTGCTTCTTTATTTCTGAAAAGTCTTTGAAGCTTTCTTTCTTCGGGAGCATTACCCTTCTGAACCTCTGCACCGCAGGTTTCAAGAGAATCTGCTGTATGAGATTTTGAAGAGCCTGTTGCACCGCCGCAACCGTCACGGCCTGTGCTACCGCCGAGAAGAATAACAATATCACCGGGATCAGGACGCTCACGACGAACGTTTTCCTGAGGAGCAGCTGCAACAACTGCACCGATTTCCATACGCTTTGCAGCATAACCGGGATGGTAAATTTCATCAACTATACCTGTTGCAAGACCAATCTGGTTACCGTATGAAGAGTAGCCTGCTGCTGCAGTAGTAACGATAGTTCTCTGAGGAAGCTTACCCTTAATTGTTTCGCTAACGGGCTTCAAGGGGTCAGCAGCACCTGTAACACGCATAGCACCGTAAACGTATGCACGGCCTGAAAGCGGGTCACGAATAGCACCGCCGATACAAGTAGCAGCACCACCGAAGGGCTCGATTTCTGTAGGATGGTTGTGTGTTTCGTTTTTAAAGAGAAGAAGCCAAGGCTCACTTACTCCGTCAACGTCAACGTTGATTTTAACGGTACAAGCATTGATTTCTTCAGATTCATCAAGCTTATCAAGCTTGCCGTTTTCTTTAAGATATTTAACTGCAACAGTAGCAAGGTCCATAAGGCAGATAGGCTTTGTTCTTCCAAGCTCTTTTCTTGTTGCGATATATTCGTCATACGCACTCTGAAGAAGCTCGTCTTCAAAGGTTACGTTGTCAATAACAGTAAGGAAGGTTGTATGACGGCAATGGTCAGACCAATAAGTGTCAATCATTCTGATTTCTGTTATTGTGGGGTCACGGTCTTCAGATTTAAAATAATTCTGGCAGAATGCAATATCGTCTGCATCCATAGCAAGACCGAAATCCTTAACGAATTTTTCAAGACCTGCTCTGTCAAGGTCAATAAATCCGTCAAGAGTTTTAACCTCTGTAGGAATATCATACTGCATAGCAAGAGTATCGTATTTTTCAAGTGTTGCTTCTCTTGCTTCAACGGGATTGATAACGTGCTTTTTGATTTCTGCAATATCTTCTTTGGAAAGGTCACCGTAAAGAGCATAAACCTTTGCACTCTTGATTGTGGGACGGTCACCCTGAGAGATAATCTGAATACACTGTGCAGCAGAGTCTGCTCTCTGGTCAAACTGACCGGGTAAAAATTCAACTGCAAAAACAGTTGCACCGCTTAAATCAACCTCCTCAGTTGCAATATCAAGCTGAGGCTCTGAGAAAACTGTTTTAATTGCGTAATTAAAAAGCTCTTCTGTAATATTTTCTGCATCATAACGGTTGATAACTCTAACATCTTCAAGGTTATTGATACCTAAAAGACCGCGAGCATCACCTAAAAGAGCTTTCGCCTCATGAGCGAGTTCTTTTTTCTTTTCAACATAAACTCTATATACCATTTCTTAATCCTCCAAAACCGCAAGAGCTTTTGCACCGATATCATTACGGTAAAAAGCATTGTCGAAGCTGATTTGTTTTACAAGGGAATAAGATGCTTTAATTGCATCTTTAAGATTATCTTCAACAGCAGTAACGCCTAAAACACGGCCGCCGTTTGTAAGAAGCTTATCACCATCAAGAGAAGCACCCGCAACATAAACGTTACCCTCAATCTCTTCAGGAATATTCATTTCAAAGCCTTTATCATAGCTTACGGGGTAGCCCTTTGAAGCCATAATTACACAGCAAGCACTTTTATCGCTGAATTTAACCTCTGTTTCTGCGAGAGTACCGTCTGTTGTAGCCTTCATTATTGTAAGAAGGTCGCTTTCAAGAAGAGGTAAAACAACCTGAGTTTCAGGATCACCGAAACGGCAATTGTATTCAATTACCTTAGGTCCTTTTGGTGTTATCATAAGACCGAAATAAAGGCAACCTTTAAATGTTCTGCCCTCAGAATTCATTGCATTGATTGTAGGAAGGAAAATCTTTTCCATACATTCATCAGCAATTTCTTTTGTGTAATAGGGGTTGGGAGCAATTGTACCCATACCGCCTGTATTAAGCCCCGTATCATTGTCCCCTGCTCTTTTATGGTCCATTGAAGAAATCATAGGAACAACTGTTTTACCGTCTGTAAATGAAAGAACTGAAACCTCGGGACCTGTTAAAAACTCTTCAATAACGACGTTGTCACCGCTTGAGCCGAACATTTTATCCTGCATCATTGAAACAACTGCCTGCTTTGCCTCATCACGAGTCATAGCAATTATAACACCCTTAC
>JAGBCU010000014.1 GCA_017937865.1 Clostridia bacterium
GTGGATATGGCCCGTTTACGGGTAGCAAGTAACAATCTTACGCAACTGGCAGACCGTACTTATGCGTTTACGCATACGCGAAGAACATAGGGCTATGCCCGCATATGAAAAACCACCCGCTTGGCGGGTGGATGTTTATTATGTAAAGCAGTTGACAAATTTGTCTATTGGTGATAGACTGTAATTGCAGTCTACTGGTGATAGACAGTTTTGGAGGTGCTCTTATGAATGAAATTAAACTTGGTATGGTTGAAGCACGTTTTGCTGATATCGTTTGGGAAAATGAGCCGTTAACTACGAAAGAGCTTGTTGCGGTTTGCGAAAAAGAGCTTAATTGGAAAAGAACTACTACGTATACAGTTTTGAAAAAGCTTTGCGAAAGGGGGATTTTCAAAACAGAAAACAGTATTGTTACCTCTTTGATTTCAAAAAACGAGTTTTATGCAATACAAAGTGAAAAGTTTGTTGACGAAACCTTTGCAGGGTCGTTACCTGCGTTTATTGCGGCTTTTTCAAGCAGAAAAAAGCCTACAGCAAAAGAGCTTGAAGAAATCAAGAAAATGATTGACTCCTTTGAGGAGGTGTAAAAATGACAGATGTATTTTTAGATTTGTTCAATATGAGCGTAACTGCAAGTTATCTTGTTCTGGCGGTAATTGTTGCAAGGCTCTTGTTGAAAAAAGCTCCTAAATGGATCAACTGTCTTTTGTGGGCTCTTGTTGCTATTCGCCTTGTTTTCCCGTTTTCCTTTGAAAGTGCGTTAAGCCTTATTCCAAGCTCACAAACTATTTCGGTGAATACGGAATCTGTAGGCAGACCCTTTACTATTCAAACGGGCGTTCCTGTTGTTGATACCGGCATAAACAATTATATGGGCGACAGATACTACGAGGGCGTTACCGTACCAACAAACACTTTCGCAAATTTTACAACAGTTTTGGCTGTTATCTGGTTAGTCGGGTTAATTGTTATACTCATTTACGGTTTAATATCGTATCTCAGATTACGAAAAAGGGTAGGAGCATCACTTCTTGTTAAAGAGCGAATATATTATTGCGATAATATAGCTACACCGTTTATTCTCGGTATTATTAAGCCTAAAATTTACGTTCCGTCGGGTATAACCGAAGAACAGTTAGATTATATAGTAATGCACGAAAAAGCACACCTTAAACGTAAAGATCATTTATGGAAACCGTTAGGCTTTGTTCTTTTATCTGTTTATTGGTTCAACCCTGTAATGTGGGTGGCTTACGTATTACTTTGCCGTGATATAGAAAGCGCTTGCGACGAAAAAGTTATAAAGAATATGAATAATACCGAAAAGAAAAGCTATTCTGAAATCTTGCTTTCCTGCAGTGTTCAAAAAAGAATGGTTATGGCTTGTCCCGTAGCATTCGGTGAGGTTGGCGTAAAGCAAAGAATAAAATCTGTTCTTAATTATAAAAAGCCGGCTTTTTGGGTAGTAATATTAGCAGTTGTTCTGTTTGTAGCTGTAGCAGTTTGCTTTATAAGTAACCCTGTGAATGATAAGGTAAATAAAATATTGAATGAAGATGGATATGAAGTCATAAGTTCAAATGAAAAGAATATTTCGTTCTGCTTTAATTCAGATATAATAACGGCTGAAATGTTTAAAGACGGCGTGTATAAGGTTAAAGGCAGAGATATACTTAATGACTGCGTTATGTTTAACGTGAAAAAAGTTCAAAGTAATGATAGCGAATTTATTTTTACCTTTGACGTAACTTATGAGAACGTATTAGACGAGGGTACAATCTATGTGCTTGATGCTCCACAGTTTGACGGCGGTTTAGATTTAGGCGATGAAATAAAAGTATCTGATCCCTTTGGAGATATAATAGCCGATACTCCGGGAAGCTATACTTCATATTGCCATTCTAAAGGACCGAGCACGGAGTTTTGCTTCTCTGTTCCTAAAGTATGGTTTGAAAACAAAGCTGATAATAAAATCGTTGTGGATTTGGAAGTGCTTGAAATCGTCTATGAAAAAAGGAAATCAAGCTCTTCTTTAGGCATAATCGGCGGTGCTGACGGACCGACTGCAATAATAGTCGGAAATGGGGATTCTGAAAAAGAGTTGAAGAAATTACAAGATAAATATCCGCATTTCTTTGGTTTAGATACTCAAGAGGGTGTAACCGTTTATGTTACGAAAACAAGCAGAGATAATTATAAATGTTATGTTTCATCAAACAAAAACCCAACATTTCCTCCCGATATTTTAAACTTCGATGAGTTTTCAAGTGTCGGTGAAATGAGAACGATTCTTTCTCAATACAATCTTGAAAGCAAAAATGTTACCGTTAAGCCGTTTCAGCATATGCTTTCAAGCTATCTTTGGGATGAAGCGGAGATTTCAACTACAAACCTTTATTTGCTTTTAGGCTTTGAAACTTACGGTGCGAACACGGGTAGAATGCACAAGGTTTATGATGAATATTATTATGCCGTTATTGATGCTGAAAGTGAGCTTGTTGAATACGGCTTATATTATTTATCAGACAAAGAATCGGACAAATACGTTTTAGTTGATAAAATCGGCTCGGTTAAACCTTATTTCGTCGTTTTAGAAGATGCTTTGTTTTATACAAGCGAGTATAAATTAAAAAGCGTCGATACAGACGGTACGAATGCAGTTACCGTTTACGGTGCGGAAAATTATAATTCCCAGCTTGATTACGCGATTGAAACTATTGAAATAGCAAAAGAGGGCTATATTTATTGTAGCGGTGATAGGTGGGGTAAAACACCCGAAACAAAGAACGACAGAGAAACAGTTTATTTATCAATAAGAATTCTTGATGGTTTTTTTGAAGAAATATCTGTAAACGATATCCCTGCTGATATGACGGTTTACGACGAAGCGTTAAGCAGTATTAAAGCAACTCTTAATACGGATTACGAAAATATATTGGTTAAAGGCTTTAGAGTAAAATACAATGCAAAAGGTAAATTGGACAGTGCCATTTTCAGAGTATGGATATATAAGAACACAGTTTCCAACGAGGATTTCTGGACAGAGGGCAACGTTATCGTGACTTTCGATGGTAAAGCATTTTTTAACGTGACAAACGAAGAAATTGTGTTACTTTCAGAATACAACCCGAAAAACAACGGTAGCTTGCTTACAATAGATAAAATTATGCCTAAGGTAAAGCTTGCTGTTACTGAATCGGCTTCATTTGAAAACAATGACTTATTAAAACATTATATTTTAACCTTTGAAGAGGAAAAGTATGTTGAGTATGTTGCCGATAAATCTTCAAAAGCAGAATACTTAATTGAAGCAAACGGAAGCTTTAAAGAGACCCAAAAACCTAAAGAGCTTACATCGGAAACATACCATGTTCCAAATAAAATTTACTTCACCCTCGTTCCTCACTATGATAAAGCTTTAACCGATGATTTTATTTTTGAGGAAGACGAAAACCTCGTATCAAAGGATTATACCGTTATGCTTTTTGAAAAAGATAGTGGTGAAGCAGATAAAAAACAAGGAGAAACAGATTTTCAAAAAGTTATAACACCTACAACCAAGCCATACGCAGACTTTTTTACCCCGTCAGGTGAAAGAGTGATAGAGTGACGGTTAATCCGTAATAAACCGCTTATTTTATAATTTAATAACATTGTAAAGAGCCGTAGCTAAGCTGCGGCTTTTTGTTATAATAATTTGACCTCGGTTTAACAAAATGTTAATATTGTTAGTGTAAAATTAAAGCATATTGATTATATCTCTTTTTGGAGGTTGTAAAATGGTTTGCATTTTGCTTGTTGAGGATGACGTTCAGTTTAATAAAATCGTTTGCTCGTATCTTACCGATAGCGGCTATAGCGTAGTTGGGTGTCACAGTGCTGCAGAAGCTCTTGAACAAATGGAGAAAATATCATTTGATATGATTATTTCTGATATTATGATGAAAGATGTTAACGGCTTTGAATTTGCCGAGCAGGTTAATGTTATCAATAAAGATATCCCGTTTTTGTTTTTAACTGCAAGAGATGATTTGCAATCAAAAGAAAAGGGTTACAGAATGGGTATTGACGATTATATAGTTAAGCCCGTTGAAATGAAAGAGTTAGTTTTCAGAATTGAAGCGATTTTGAGAAGAGTAAAAATTTCCAACAAAAAGAAAATTGTTGTTGGCGATTTAGTTCTTGATTCAGCCGAAAACGCAGCCTATTATAAGGATGAAAATTTAGGTTTATCAGTTAAAGAATTCAATATTTTGTTTAAGTTTTTATCATACCCCAAAAGAACCTTTACAAGAACTCAGCTTATGGATGAATTCTGGGGCTATGACAGCGAAAGTGCTCCGAGAACTGTTGACGTTTGCATAACTAAATTGAGAGGTAAAATATCAGAATGTAAGGATATCGAAATTGTAACTGTTCACGGCTTGGGTTACAAGGCGGTGATTCTCGTATGAACAGAAAAAACCGAGAAAAGCTTTTTGCCAGTAAGCTTCGTAACTTTATCGTTGAATATATATCCGTTTTCTCAATAGTTGCTTTAAACGGCACCTTTCTTGTTTTGATTTTGGTAAATGTAATAAATAAAGGTTTTGAAAAAACAACAATCGCTTTAGCTGGTGCGCTTTATCTTTTTGTTAGCTGTATTATTTCAACTGCCCTTATATATTTTGTTAAAGGAAGAGTATATCACAACAAAATTAAAGTTTTTTGTGATATTGCAAACGAGGTTGCAAAAGGTGATTTTTCTGTAAGAGTGCCTACTTATTTTGTTAAACCTAAAAGCGAAATGGATTTTCTTGCAGTTAATTTTAACAAGATGCTTGTTGAAATTTCTTCACTTGAAAATATGCGAAACGATTTTGTTGCCGATGTTTCTCACGAAATTAAAACCCCTTTAAGCGTTGTTCAAGGGTATGCCGATTTATTGCAGAATAAAGATTTAAGTGATGAGAAAAGAGCAGAGTATACATACAGACTCTCTCTTGCTATTGATTCGCTTACAAGCCTTGTAACAAATATTTTAAAGCTTAATAAAATTGAAAATCAGGGTATTACTCAAAAAGAACGTTTTTCTTTAGATGAGCAGTTACGTTGTTGCATTCTTTCCTTTGAAGAAAAAATCGAGGAGAAAAAGCTTGAACTTTCGGTTGATTTAGAAGAGGTTTTTATTAATAGCGATAAAGCTCTTCTTGAAATAGTCTGGAATAATCTTATTTCAAACGCTGTAAAATATACTCAAAACGGCGGTACAATTTCAGTTAAGCTGAAAACAGAAAACGGTAAATCTGTTGTGACTGTTTCAGATACGGGCTGTGGAATGAGTAAGCAAGTGCAAGAGCATTGCTTTGAAAAATTTTATCAGGGTGATTGCTCTCATTCTCAAGAGGGTAACGGTTTGGGTCTTGCTTTAGTGAAGCAGGTTGTTAATTTGCTTGACGGTAAAATCCAAGTAAACAGCATCGAGAATAAAGGTACAGAATTTATAGTAATAATATAAATGTTTAACATAATCTTAACAATGGTAATTTATAATTCCGTTGTTAAGATTTTTTTATGGTGGTGAATTAGGATAAAAAAGAATAAAGATACCGATATCAAGTTATATAAAAATATCTTAATAATATTTGAAGTTGCGGTTTTGCTTACGGTTGTTGTGGTTACGGTTGCCGTTATGAGCGGTAACTTATCCTTCGGTAATAACAAAGAAACTACGCTATACGTTACACAACCCATTACCGATGATACAACAAGCAGCAAGTCTTCTCTGACGTTGTTGCCCGGCAATAATTTGAATAATACCGATAACGGCGAAACGCAAAACGGCGGAAGCTCGCAAGGCGGTAACAGTTTAGTATCAGGTAATCAAAGCTCCCTTGCCGACCCGTCAGGCTGGTCAACGAATCAGATTATTTCAAAAGCAAAAGATGCGGTAAATAAAACTAAGGCTTATAAAGGCAGTTTAACCGTTGACCATAATGAAAGCTTTACTGCTGACGTTACCGATTGCAGTGCAGGCGGTATAGTAAGAACTGTTGTTGATTTAATGATTGGTTGGGTTGTAAAGCCCGTTGAAGAAACGCTCGTTTTCCAAAACGGTAAAGCGGTAAATTCAGAGGGCGAAACAGTACCGATTATTCTTCCTAAACGAAATAACTTTTCTTTAGACAGTAGCGGTGTGAAATCTGCAAGCGTTAAGCGTGTTGGTGATGAATACGTTATAAAAATCACTCTCATTGAAGAAAGTGTAGGAATGTATCAGGTTCCAAAGCATAATGCGGGAGCCGTAGGTTATCTTGACGTAGCCAACTTCGACATAAGCTTTATGGAGGTTGACTCGGCTGATATTGTTTATAAAGGCTCAAGTATTGAGTTAAGAATAAATGCAGAGGGTTACGTAACCTATGCAAATTACAAAATACCACTTCATATTGACGGCTCTGCCCATAGAGGCTCAATAAGCGGTTCCGCTACCTTTGAGGGTGAGCAAACTGAAGAATGGTACTTGAATTTTTAATTGAGAGGATGTATTGATTATGGGTTTAAAAGAGGTAGCACTTAATACGGCAATAAAACAAGGTATCGAATACGTAAAAAAGGATTACGATACTAACCTTTTTAAGCTTATTTCCTGGGGTAAGAAAATGGTTAAGGATGAGCTTCACCTTAAGGTTCTTGCAAGATTAGAGGAAAGATTAAGCGACCCTACTAACGTTTATGCTGATTACGTTAAAAGGGTTGTAATGAATACTGACACAAATATTATTCTTAAGCTCGTACCGCCCTTTATAAATGCAGTTATAAAAAGCTACGATATAAGAAAAAAGGCTATGGAAGAGCATGATTGCAATATTCCTTGGGCAGTTCTTATTGACGTTACTACAGCTTGTAATCTTAAATGTAAAGGCTGTTGGGCAGCTGAATACGGCGACAAGCTTAATATGAGCTATGACGATTTGAATAAAATCATTCAAGAGGGTAAGGCTTTAGGTACTTACGTTTACCTTTATACAGGCGGTGAACCCCTCGTTCGTAAAAACGACCTTATAAGAATTTGTAAGGAAAACCCTGATTGCCTTTTCCATGCTTTTACAAACGGTACTCTTTGCGATGATAAATTCGTTGCAGATTTAAAAGAAGTCGGTAATATGCTCGTAACTATTTCTATTGAGGGTAACGAAGAAACAACCGATTCCCGTCGAGGCGAGGGTACATATAAATCCACAATTACCGCTATGGCTCGTTTGAAAGCGGCAGGTATTCCCTTCGGTACATCTCTTTGCTATACAAAAGAAAATGCAGATGTTATTTCTACTGATGAATACGTTGATTTCCTTATTGAGCAGGGTGCGGTATTCGCATGGTTGTTCTCCTTTGTTCCCGTTGGTTGCAGTGCAACTGCTGACCTTATGGCAACTGCAGAGCAAAGAAAGCATATGTACGATCAGGTTCGTAAATGGCGTTTCAAAGAGGTTAAGCCCCTTGTTATGATTGACTTCTTTAACGACGGTGAGTATGTTGGCGGTTGCGTTGCGGGCGGTAAGCAGTATTTCCACATTAGTGCAAACGGTGACTGTGAGCCTTGCGTATTCGCTCACTATTCTAACGTTAATATCAAAGACCCCGATACCCACTTTATTGATGCTCTTAAGAGCCCCATATTTATGGCTTATAAAGCTCGTCAGCCCTTCTCAGATAATATGCTTCGTGCTTGTCCTATCGTTGACAACCCCGGTGCTATTAAAAAGATTGTTGAAGAGTCAGGAGCTAAATCAACAGACCTTCAGTCACCCGAAAAGGTTGAAGATTTAATCGGTAAAACAATTGACGTTGCTCGTAAATGGAAGGAAACTGCCGATAAAATGGCAGAGGAGCACGGCTTCGTTCAGTGGAGAATTCGTAGCGTTGATATTTATAAAGACTACGAAGCAAAGCATATAAAAGACTATGAAGATTTTGAATAAGTCTATTGAAAGAGCAAAAACTCCCGAATCAGTAGGTATAGACTCCTCGGTTATCTTGAAGATGACCGAGGAAATGTCATATAGAGGTATTAACGTTCATAGCCTTATGATTTTAAGGGATAACAAGGTAGCTTGTGAAGCATGGAGTAAGCCGTTGACCCCCGAAATGCCCCATATGGCTTATTCAGTAAGCAAAAGCTTTCTTTCAACTGCTTACGGCTTCGCATTGGATGAGGGTAAAATAACGAGAGAAACAAGGTTTGTTGATATATTCCCCGAGTTTAAGAATAAGAAAGATAAGTATTTAGAAAAACTTACAATTCATCAGCTTTTATGTATGACCGCAGGCAAGCAAACCGCTATTCGCGGAAGTAAAAGTGATGATTGGTTAAAAGTTTTTGTTAAAGCCAAATGGATATTTGAGCCGGGGACAAGCTGGCGTTACGTAAACGATAACTACTATATAGCCTCGAAAATGCTTTGTAAGATTTTAGGTGAGTCTATATCAGATTATCTTACGCCCCGTCTTTTTGAGCCTCTTGGAATTGATGTTCCTTTTTGGGAGCATTCACCTGACGGCGTTGAAGCAGGCGGTTGGGGCTTAATGCTTAAAACCGAGGATATAGCAAAGCTTGTTCTTTGCTATCAGAATAAAGGTAAGTATAACGGTATTCAGGTAATACCTGAATGGTGGACAAGAGAAGCAACAAGCTTTATATCTGATAATTCAGTAAGCGAAAAAGAGCCTGACGCAAGTGCAGGCTACGGTTGTGGCTTCTGGCTTTGCGGCGGTATGGAAAATACCTACAGATGCGAAGGAATGTTTTGTCAGTACGGCATTTCCTTTGAGGATTACGGTGCCGCCCTTATTATGACCTCGGAGCATAGCGACCTGCAGGAAACTCTTGACGTTATTTGGGAGTATATGCCAAAAACCTTTATAGAGCCCGACTGTGAAATAGAGAGTAAAGAAATAGCCTTAAAGGATAAATCAGCCGTTGTTACAAAAGAACGTTCTGAAACAGAAAAGCGTATAAACGGGAAAGCTTACCGTTTAAGAAAATGTAAGTTTATTAACTTTATAGGCTTTCCTATAAGCGTGTTGCCTATGCCTATAGTCTTTTTTGCAAAGGACCGAGGCGGTAATATGAATAATCTGTCATTTGAATTTAATGATAACGAGTGCTTGTTTTCATGGCAGGAGGACGGAGGCTTTGAAAATAAAATAAGGGTGTCAATGAACGGTGAAGCAAGCATTGACGAGGTCATTATAGGCGAGCTTAAAATGACCGTTTGGTGTTACGCTTATTGGGAAAACAGCAACACTCTTATAATGCATATAAGACCGCTTTCATCAGTTGCCGAAAGAGTATTAAAATTTGAATTCAAGGGAAATAAAATAAAAATGCACCCAAGCTATATCCCCGGTACAGACGAAAAAGCAAAAAAGGTAGGGGACAAGCTGAAATGCATTTTAATCGGTAAATGGTTCCATTGGTGGATAGATTTCCTCGTTCCGAGAGTAGGCAAAATCCTGAATCCAACCCATTACGGTAGAACGAAATAACAAAACGGAGTGTTCACAATAGTGAGCACTCCGTTGTTGCATTATATGTTCAATAGTTCTTTTTTCTTTGATTCAAATTCTTCTTGTGTGATTGCACCAATATCCAGTAACTCTTTGAGCTTTTTGATATCGTCATAAGATGTTTCAGTTTTTGTTTCTGATTCTTCAGCGGGAATTTCGGTGGAAACTGTATCATTTTTTAATGCTTGCTGGGTTTTACCAGAAGTAGAAGTTTTTCTTTTTAAAATTGCGAGTACAATATTTGTAAGCATTATCAATAAACAGATAATCTTATAGAGCGGGTGTATAATTATAATAAAATCGTCAATATCAGTAGGCGTACTTTGCTTGCCGAATAAAAGCATACAACCGAAAAACAAAGTTATAATAGGGAAAATAACGTGGGCTTTTCCGTCTTTGTCACTCGAATTACTAAAAACTGAAACTAAACAAATTATTGCGTTTAAAAATGAAAATATAACTAATAAATAACCTGCGTAATCACCGACAGCTGCAGAATGATCCGAGATAGTTGCTGAACCGGCAGAGTTGAATCTATCTATCGTACCAAAAGGAATGACGTAAATAGAAACCAAAAATAGTGCTTGTAGAATAAATTCTGTGAGATTGTACATTCGTTTTTTGTTTGTGTTTTTCATTTGCTTTACCTCCGTAAAATAAAAAAGTGTGTGCAACCGAAGCTACACACACCGAAAACGCATAACTTCGATTAGCTACCACACTATAATTTCACTCTCACAAAAGGATATAGGAAATTAAGAAGTATGCGTTTTTACCGAAAATAAAAACACTTACCCCTTTGTGAGATTATATGAATATAAAATTATAGTGTGGTAGTTTTAGAATATCACAAAAATTACAAAATATCAATAAAAAGATAAAGCGATATAAAAGTGTTTAATTACAACATAGGTTAACACAATTTCTTGACGGAGTACCCGTTTAGAATTCTTGCATTGAGTGTTTGATTTTAAAGAATAAATAATAAAGAATAGAGAATAAAGAAAAATACAAAAGCGGCGGTAAGCGAAGCTGTTTATTATTTCTCATTTATTCTCTATTCTTTATTCTTTTAGGCAACAAGCGTTGCCGCTTCTGGAGCTGGAAACGTGACTCGAACACGCGACATATGGTTGTAGTTGAGGAGGATTATTGGAAAATCAAGTGCATAACAATGTTGAAGAATGAAACAAAATATTTTTACAAATTTTTTAATCAATTAAACCAAATCAAAAAATTTGAACAATAAGGAAAAAATCCAAATCATAACACAGGAACCTGCAACAACACAAAATAAAACCATCATCTTTGTATGTTTATTGTTTTTTGTGTCATTATCACTGGTTTTAATTTGCTTTGCTCTTATGATATCAGATATATAAAAGTAATTAATGCTTATATGTACATAAATAGCCATAGATAAAACATTAAGAATTGATATAAAAGAACCGACAAATATGTCATATATTTTGCTATTATCAATTCTTTCGTTAAGTAATATTAAGTTTTCAATATAGTTATACATGGTGTCGGTACCTTTTACAATCCACATACCAAAAAACAGAATCGGCAAACAGATTTCGAGAGCACCGACAAATTGCAATGAATCTTCAGAAAAATCTTTTTTCTGAATTAAATGAAACAACAACGTTAAAGCAAGAGGAATTATATGTAATGCAACGGTATAATAATTATTGAAATCGTGTTTATAAAAAACAACACTATCAATAATTGCATGCAAAATAAATATTAATAAATAACAAAGATGATAATTCAAATCTTTGTTGGTGAGTGTTTTAATGTTTTTTACTGATTTTGTTAAATGTCTATAATAAAACACACCAAAAAGCATTAGTATAGCTACAGAAAAAACTGAGTATAAAACATTCACTCTTACAAATATTCCATTAAAAAAACACAACAGAATTTTAAAGAAGACGAAGAAGGCAAAAAGTACTAGAGTTGATTTACTGTCTTTAATAAATTTGAGCTCTTTTGCTTCAATTTTATTTCTGTAATAAATCTCATAAGGCGGGAGCTTTTCTTCGCAAGGTGTTTCAGAAAGTAGGTCGGAAAAAGATATACCAAAACATTGAGCTATCGCCTGAAGAGTTTTTACTCTCGGCATAGCCTCTCCTGTTTCCCATTTTGAAACAGCTTTATTGGATACACCGAGATACATAGCCAATTGCTTTTGCGTAAGGTTGTTTCTGGTCCTTAATTCATATAATCTGTTACCAAAAGTATATTTATCCACAAGACCACTCCTTTCAACTTGATTATACGATTATCAAACTCTATTTTCAATTCCATCAGACAAATTGACGGTCGAAATAAAGTAGAACTTTTAAATACAACAGCCGAGCATTAGCCATTGATGTAGTTATTTGAAAACCAAATCATGTCTTGCCGTGTATATCATCATTGCGAAAGTATTATACAGACTACATCTGATGCCATACGCCTGACGGCAATTACATGCACGCTAAAGCGTGATTACATACCAATCCTTCGGATTGGATAAAAACAAAGCATCTGCTATTGCAGATGCTTTGTTTTTTGGAGCTGGAAACGTGACTCGAACACGCGACTTATGGTTGTAGGTAACGGGTGTTTTTGATGTTATAAAATCAAGAGCAGTTTTGTTTTCTTTTATGAGTGTGTGTTTTACCAACTCTCTGACACTTGTTTATGTGTGATTTCATCATCTATGGCAATGATTTCAATATCATAAAAATAGTTTTTTGAATCGGCATCATTATTTAACAAGAAATCGTAAAAATCAACTTTGAGAGGGTAATAGCACTGCAAAATGATTTTATAAGTGTTTACTTTTGTTTCTCCCTCATATTTTTCATCTTCAAATATAACGGCACCTGTGTTTCTGATGAAATCCATAATGCTATCAGCATTTTCACCATTCCTTATATTATCAAACCATTTTCTTGTCTGTTCTCCATGCTCGTAATCCAGATAATAACCATCTATATTGCAACCATCTGCATTAGGTATAAAAAGCTTGTAAGTGATTTTACCATTTTCGTCGTATGAAATGATTATGGTGCTGATAATATCATCCCAACTATCTGGTTCTTCCATCCCGTTAGTGTAGCAATATATTGCATATTGGTTTGGAGATGTGTTTTCAGGATTCTTTGGAGTTAAGTAATCATCTATATAGTATGAGAATAAACAGTCAAAGAGGAAATCCTCGTAATTTTGTTTTTGCTTTACAAAACCTTTTTCTGTAAGATGGTTTTCTGTTAAATTTGTATCATCACCGATTTTAATGTCGGTATATATTTTTCTTTGTTTTGATGTGATTTCTGAAAGATAATATTCCTGGGAGCATTCTGTATAATATTCTTCATCAAACCATTCATATTCATATTTTGCAAAAGCAAAGCTGTAAAGAACAAGGAATCCTGCAAAAACAACAGAAAGAATAGCGGTGATTTTAATTAAGGATAAACGATGTGCTTTTGTTTCGGTATCAGCGTTTTTGTGATACGAGCGAAATGTAAGACAAGTATATACAATAAGAACAACAATATTTGTTATATATGGAATTATACCCCACAAGCCACTTTCGTGTTCAGTACTATTTGTAATGTAACTAAGAACAAGACCACCGGCATTGAATAGAGGGAAAAACAAACCACTTGTAATAATAGAACCGAGAGCAATCAGCCCTAAAGCAGATGTTATAGCAATCAGTTGTTTCTTTAAATTATGCCTGCAACACATTATTGTATAAACAGTAAACAATGTAAACCCTACAAGGTAAAAGCCAAGAAAAACAATACTTGGAAAACCGGG
Organism: Clostridia bacterium; assembly: GCA_017937865.1. GTDB lineage: Bacteria > Bacillota > Clostridia > Oscillospirales > Acutalibacteraceae > DTU089. Next base: position 13,369 of record JAGBCU010000014.1, read on the forward strand.
GGAAACTGGTTCTACAAAATACCAGTAGCCCCAACCTAATCCAACGGACAGCATGTTTATTGTACATAAAGTAATAAAAATCAACACAGCTCTGATAATGCTGTCTTTATAAATCACCTTGTTCCAAATTGTTTTACATATGTCTTTAAATGATGCTTTACCATCCTCAACAGTTTCAACTTTAGTCCAGTCATTGAAATTATTATCTGAATTACACATAGTATTATATCCTTTCTCAAGATGGTTTTAAGTTAAATATTAATAACCGTTTCTCTTAATTATACTGTAGCAAGGAAATATTAAAAATAGTGTGATATGTAATTTTTGGACTGCTTTTTGTAATATTTGGACTAAAAATGATTTGTGAAGTAATAGGGCGGTTTGTTTTAGTGAAGAGTGAATAGTTAATAAGTAAAAATCCCGTACACTTTCGTGTGCGGGATTTTTGGAGCTGGAAACGTGACTCGAACACGCGACCTTTGGTTGTATTTAAGGATGAATATATTTATAGGGTTATAATAAATAAAATATATTAAGTGCAGTAGTTTTGGCTACTGCACTTTTACTTAGTTCAATTCTTTATAAATACTTTTTGCGTATTCAAAAAGTTCAGAACGATTATTTATATTGAGTTTCTTAAAAATGCTTGAAGTGTGTTTTTTGATTGTGCTTTCCGTTACGAAGAGTTCATCAGCAATGTCCTTGCGTTTTTTATTTTGCATAATCAATCTTAAAACTTCTTTTTCTCGTTGGGATAGTAAGCTGATTTCGTTCCAGTTTTCAAATACAACATTGATTTGAACCGGGTCAAGATATCTCATGTTAACAGCATCTTCGCTTGTATTGAATTGTTTAGGTTCTGTTTTAACGGAAGCAGATTCAAGATTAAATCTTTTAGCATTTGCCAACTCGTAATCTTGCAAAACCCCATAAAGGAATAAAATCATACCCTCCGTAATGATATAAGAAATGGACATGAATTCAAATCCTGAATTTATACTGTTTTCTATAAGCCATATTGCAATGTTGCCTATAACGACAAAGGTAAGAAAAATAGAGTGCTTTACAGAGACGACAGTTTTTTTAACAGCGGTGTATATGATAATGACAGACATAGCAACAAAATATCCAAATAAAAAAACTTTATATAGGTTATGCAATATACCATATTCTTTAACAAGGGTACCTATTCCGTTTACAATTTCAAAGGACACATTTTTGTAGTAAATAGGGAGAAGTCCACCACTTGAAACTATAAGCAGCATTATCAAATTTATACTTATTAAAACACGGGGTAAATACTTTGGATAAGAAAACCTTGAAAGAGCCATAATCATCATAAGTATGGCAAAAGGCAGAAAAATATTTCCGAGATATGCAATTCTGTTAGCCCATAAAGCAAAGTTTAAATTATTTGCAACAGACAGAAGAAAATAACCGGAATCACAGACAGCAACACAAATAAAGAGCATAAGAAGCCATGGGTCGTGTTTTTTGTCAACTAAAAAATAGACAACAATCATTAAAAGAGAAACAACAAAAATAATTCCGTAGAGAACTGACATATTATTCCTCCTTTATTGTATTTATTTCTATTCCGTTACGCATGCAAAATGAATAGAATTTACCGACCATTGCGAGATGCGGCGTCCTGTTTTCTCTTTCCCATCGACTGATGGTAGCATAAGAAATACCTATTTGTTTTGCTAACTCAGTCTGAGTCAGTTGTAAAAAAATTCGTACAGCTTTAACCTGTTCGGGAAAAGTTAGGTTTTTTATATCAATTTTCATAATTTACTCCATAAATTTATATATCATAATATAGCATAATTTGAATTTCTTGTCAATTTGTACAGAATATTAACGAATATATTCTTACTTTTTGTTTATATAAATTATACAAAGGATGATTGCGTTTTTTGACATGGTAGCCCTAAAGGTAGCCTTTTTTTTATGAAAGTAACCCATAGGGCTACTTATTTTATGTAGCTATAAAGATTAAAATTATATTGAAAAACAACAAGGAGGTCTGTGTTATGTTGAAAGCTGTAACAAAAAGGTTTGCCGATAAATCAACAATTAAGCAGTTCGAATTTGAATTTTACTGCGATTGTTGTGGTAAACCTATTAAAACAGAAGTTCATGAATTTGTTTCAGGCTTCAAGGATAAAAAGTTTTTAAGCGATGATGAACGAGAAGCAAGAGCGATTATTTACGCAAATGATCACGGAAAAGCTTATGAACGTGCTAACAATGAGGTGCGGCTTGAATTGAACAAATGTGAAATTTGTGGGAATATGGTTTGTGAAGAATGCACAGTATACGGAGTGGACCTTCAAGGTGGCCTATGTTGTAAAGACTGTGCAAAAAAATAAATGATTAATTGAAGGGAGTAAATTGATATGGGACTTATTAAAGCAGGTGTAGGAGCACTCGGCGGTGTTCTTGCTGACCAATGGAAAGAGTTTTTCTATTGCGATGCTATTGATAAAGATGTAATGGTTGTTAAGGGATCAAAACGCGTTGGCGGACGTTCCTCGAACACAAAAGGTAACGACAATATTATTTCAAACGGTTCCGGTATAGCAGTTGCTGATGGTCAATGTATGATTATTGTTGAGCAAGGCAAAATTGTTGAAATTTGTGCAGAGCCGGGTGAATTTACTTATGATTCTTCAACAGAACCAAGTGTTTTTTCAGGAAAACTTGGCGACAGCATAAAAGAATCATTTAAGGCTGTCGGAAAGCGTTTTACTTACGGCGGAGATACCGGTAAGGATCAGAGAGTTTATTATTTTAACACAAAAGAACTTATTGGTAATATGTTTGGCACACCTAATCCTGTTCCATTCAGAGTCGTAGACAGAAATATAGGATTGGATATTGATATTTCTGTTCGTTGCAACGGTACATATTCTTATAAAATCAGTGACCCGATTTTGTTCTACACAAATGTATGCGGTAATGTTGAAAGAGAATACGCAAGAGAAGAGATTGACGGTCAATTAAAGTCAGAATTCTTAAATGCACTTCAACCTGCATTTGCAAAGATTTCCGACATGGGAATTCGCTACAGTGCTTTACCGGGACACACAATGGAGCTTTCCGATGCGATGAATGAGGTGCTTACCGAAAAATGGGTGAATCTTCGTGGACTTTCCGTTGTGTCAGTAGCAATCAACTCCATAACAGCTCCAAAAGAAGACGAGGATTTGATTAAACAACTTCAGAGAAATGCCGTTATGCGTGATCCAACCATGGCTGCAGCAACACTCGTTGGTGCTCAGGCTCAGGCTATGCAAGATGCAGCTAAAAATGAAGCAGGTGCTATGACCGGTTTTATGGGTATGGGTATGGCAATGAATACAGGCGGCGGTATGAATGCGCAGAACCTTTTTGCAATGGGACAACAACAGCCTCAACAACAGCCTCAGCAACAGCCTCAACAGCAACCACCCGTACAAAACGGCTGGCAGTGTTCCTGCGGTAACACAGTTTCAGGAAACTTTTGTCCTAATTGTGGCAGCAAGAAACCTGAACCTAAACCTGCGGGAGATAGCTGGAAATGCTCTTGCGGTGCAACTGTAAACGGTAAATTCTGTCCTGAATGCGGTTCTCCGAAACCTGCTGACGAGGGCTGGACTTGTTCTTGCGGTGCAGTTAATAAAGGTAAATTCTGTCAGAACTGTGGTAGTCAAAAACCTGCAGGGGCACCACTTTACCAATGCGATAAATGTGGCTGGAAACCTGATGATCCGCACAATCCGCCAAAATTCTGCCCTGAGTGCGGTGATGTTTTCGATTCTAACGATGCAAAATAAATATTGGAGGGAAATATAATGGGACTTTTTGATAAGAAATATTGTGATATATGTGGTGAAAAAATAGGTCTTTTAGGAAACAGAAAACTTGAAGACGGAAATATGTGTAAGGATTGTGCTAAAAAGCTTTCGCCGTTTTTCAGTGAAAGAAGAAGTTCAACCGTTGACGAAATCAAACAGCAACTTGCATACAGAGAGCAGAACAAGCAGGCTCTTGCAGGCTTTTCACCGATGTTCACCTTTGGTGAAGATGATAAAATCTATATCGACCCGATGAAGCAGAGCTTTGTTGTTTCACGTCGTAATCCCGGAAGCTGGAGTGATGAAAATCCTGATGTTATTCCGCTTTCAAGTGTTACGGGCTGTAATCTCAGAGTTGATGAAGACCGTGAAGAAATTTACACACAGGGCAAAGACGGAGAAAGAGTAAGCTACAATCCGCCGAGATACAAGTTTACTTATGATTTCTACATTGATATCAAGGTAAACAATCCTTATTTCGACGAAATTACTGCAAGACTCAATGACAGCGATGTTGAAGGTATGGGCACAATGGAATATAACCGCTATCAGCAGACTGCACAGCAGGTTATAAACAACCTTACACAAAACGGTAATGCAGGAATGAATAATGGCTTTAATCAACCAATGAATAATGGTTATAATCAGCCAATGAATAACGGTTACAACCAACCTATGAACAATGGTTATAATCAGCCTATGAATAACGGTTTCAACCAACCTATGAACAATGGTTATAATCAGCCTATGAATAACGGTTATAATCAACCTATGAACAATGGGTTCAACCAACCTATGAATAATGGTTACAACCAACCAATGAATCAGGGTTATAATCAGCAACCTTATGGTCAGCCTGTTCAACCGCAAGCACCTGTATCTCAGGCTTGGGTATGTCCTTCATGTAATACAACAAATGAAGGCGGAAGATTTTGCATAGCTTGTGGTACACCACGAGGTTAAATAATGAAAAATAAACTCATAATTGCAGTAATTATCATATTGGCATTAGCAATAATCGGAATTACTTATTATGTAAAAAATGTAATGATTGTACGAGATAAAGACGGTATGGTCTTTGACTCGAAAAAACAGATTGCTGTGATGGATGAAATTTATGAAAAAGGAGATGATTCATAATGCCAACAATTGCTGAACAAAAATGTCCTTGTTGTGGCGGTGGAGTACAATTCGATGTTGGTGCACAGAAACTTAAGTGCCCATTTTGTGAAACTGAATTTGAAATAAATCAGTTGCAACAGGAACAAGTTGAAGACACCGATTCAATTAACTGGTCAGCACAAGACAATCAATGGTCAACAGGAGAGACGGATGGTATGAATGTATATTCTTGTCAATCCTGCGGCGGTGAGATTATTGCAGATAGTACAACAGGTGCTTCAAAATGTCCGTACTGTGATAATCCTGTTGTGATGAAAGGTCAATTTTCAGGTGCTCTTCGTCCTGATTTAGTAATTCCTTTTAAATTGGATAAAAAGGCTGCTAAAGAAGCATTTAAAAAACATCTTGCTGATAAAAAGTTTGTTCCGAAGGCATTCCTTTCCGATAACAGGATAGATGAAATAAAAGGTGTTTATGTTCCTCATTGGCTTTTTACCTGTGATACATTTGCGAATGCAAACTTTAAAGCAGCTAAGGAAAAAGTATGGTCTGACAACAATTACAATTATAAAGAAACCTCATATTATGAGGTTTACAGAAGCGGCAACATAAGCTTTGATAATGTCCCTGTTGACGGTTCAACAAAAATGCCCGATGACCTTATGGAATCGGTTGAGCCTTTTGATTTGTCGCAAGCTGTTGATTTCAACACAGCCTATCTTGCGGGGTATCTTGCAGATAAATATGATGTTACCGTAGAACAGAGTATGAACAGAGCCAACGAAAGAATCAGAACCAGTGCAGGTGATGCATTGGAAGAAACTGTTAAAGGATATAACTTTATTGATTCTCGTATTGTAAATATGAATATAACAAACGGTTTTTACAAATACGCTCTTTATCCTGTGTGGATTCTCAATACATCATGGAACGGTAATAAATACACCTTTGCAATGAATGGCCAGAGTGGAAAGTTTGTAGGTAATCTTCCAACAGATAAAAAAGCTGTTGTGATAGCCTCCTTATTACTTGGAGCAGGGTTAAGTGCAGTTTTTTGTGGATTATCGTACCTGCTTGGATGGCTTTAAGGAGGTGCCGAATATGATTAAAAGAATGCTAACGATTCCGCTTGTTTTTGCGTTTTGTGCTTTCTTATCAACATCTGTTTCAGCATATACTGAACAATACGTTTTAGACTATAGCAATTCGTTATCCTATAGTGAAATTCAGGAGTTAGAAAGTATTGCCGGTCAGATTGAATATGAATACGACTGTTGTGTTATGTTTTGCATTACAACGGAAGATGCATCTGAAAGTTATGCATTAAACCTTTATGATACATATACCGATAATGAAAATGGCTTAGTGTTAATCCACGATATCGAAGATGAAATGTATTATTACTATATAACTGATGATGCGAAGTTACAATTTGGTGCAGATGAAATTGCAAAACTACAAGATGCTTATGACTCAAATGAAAGCTATTTTGGAGGAATAGAAGATTATTATGAGGTTGCTGAGTATTTGTTAGATTCCGGAGAGGCAGTAGTTTTACCGGATGAAGAAATATACGCAACCGGTGATGGTTTGGTTGACCGAACCAAAAACACCGCCAAAGTAATTGTTGCATGTATAGTGGCAGGTATGATTGCAGGTTTTATAATAATCTTTGCCATAGCATCAAAAAATAAGTCCGTAAGAATGCAGAAAGATGCAACCGTATATACCCGTCCGGGAAGCTTTGTTGTAACAAACAGTTATGATAATTTCCTGTATAAAAAGCTTGATAAAACACCAAAACCTAAACAAAACAATAAAGGTTAAACGAGTAATATTATTTTATATGTGAAAAAATCTTAAAAGATAGGAGTATATTATTATGAAAAAATATTTAGCCATAATTCTTAGCTTGGTAATGCTGATTTCATTAGCAGCATGTGGCGGTAACGATAACCCTGATACCCCTAAAAAACCTGATAAACAGGAACAATCCTCAGGAAACTCTGACGCGGCTATTACAACATCATTGTTCTCTTTAGATTATGATAATACTGTATGGAATTATTATGATGAAGAAACAAGAAATGAGGAAGAATACTGCTATGTTCTTCTTCAGATACCTGACCCCGAGGATTCCGAATATTACCTGGTAAATGCAGAAATTACCGTTTCAATTGATGAGCCTTATGATTTCCGTGAAGATCTTGTGTATTACGGCTTTGATCAGTACGAATACGCTGTAAATAACAAGTATGAAACTGTTGAAATCGGCGGAGTTGATTTACTTAAATATGAAAAAAATGATACATTAATGTACTTTAATCGAGTTGAGAATGCCGGCGCAACAGTAACTGTTAAATTTGATGCTGAAGATACTGCTGATACTCGAATTGCTGATCTTTTAAAAGGTCTTACAATTTCACTTGAAGATACCGGTAATGAAGACGGACCTTGGGAATGGGAAGGAACACCGTTCTTTGCAGAAAACAAAGGTGTTACAGTGGGTTCATTAAAGATACAGTCACAGTGGATCAAACCAGATGAATATATTTCAACATACGAAACATTTAACCATTCTGTTGCAGCAGTAGGTAACAATGTTTATCTTCTTGTTGACGGAGAATTGAGAAAATGTGCATTAACAGATGGCTCATTGGCATTTGTTGAAAAAATAGACTTGCCCGAGGATGACTATGATAGCATTGAGGCGACAAGTGATGGAACTCTCTGGTTGAGCGGTTCAATGAATGATATCATCTGCCTCAAAAATGACAAAGTTGCAACAACTTATGAAGATATTGATAACCTTGCAATGCACCCATCAGGAAAATGGGGTGTTGACTTCTTCACATCGAACGAATGCAACAAGGTTACTTTCAAAGATGGCACATATACTTCTACTCCTATGAAATTCGCAGAAGTTGATACGATTATGCATATTAATGTTGATGAAGATAACATTTATGTATGCGCAAGCGCCGCAGATGAAAGCGGACACAAAGTCTTCGTTTATAATACAGACGGTAAATTGCAGAAGGTATTGTGCGATGAAAATGGCGAAGGTCTTGGTAGCGTTACATTTATGGCAAAGAGCAAAAATGGATATATCGGCTTTGACGGTAATATGAGAGATGTTATTCTTTGGGATAATGATGGTAAATATGTTACACTATTTTCTGATGATAATTTATTCAGCACAAATTATCCTTGGTTCTGTAATTCAGCATTACTCTCTGACGGAAGCATCATCACAATAATGACTGATGAACGTGATGATAAATCTGCAACAGAAGTTATTGTCTTTACAGTAAATGGCTTTTGATGAAATATATTAACAAAACCTATAATTAAATTTGAACTGCCCCAATTAGTACTGTTCGTACTAATTGGGGCAGTTCGCTTGTTTTGTGAACACTCTGTTTTTTGGAGCTGGAAACGTGACTCGAACACGCGACCCGGGTTTAATTGAAAATATCTTTGTTAGGTAAAAAAACGGTATTGGGTTAGGTATTGTTTTTGTAATAATAGACTATTTGTTTATAAATTATTAATTTTAGAGCCCATTTCTTGTCTACTGCTTGTTGACAAAAAAGATGTTTTTGTGATAAAACTAACGAGTATTATTCATTTTTGAGGTGTATTTATGAAGAACTTTATTAAAAGAGTATTCAGCTATTCGCTCTCAGTTTTTCTTGTTCTTTCTTGCATACCTGTAACAAGCGTTTATGCAGATAGTGTTGTTGAAGTTTTTAATGAGGACGGAGTGCAAATCACTGAAAAACAGTATCTGACCGAATATAGAACACAACAGTTACAAGCACTTGTACCTTCCACAGCCGAAGATGGTACTGTAAGCGGTACGGCTATTGATACATCTGATGGAAGATATATTGAATGGGAGAGCAACCTCCCTTTACTTGCAGGTGTTGATGATGCCGGAACGGTAACTGCTTACGACTTCTCAAAAAAAGCTGTAATTCAGCTTTGGATTGATGAGAATATCAGAAGTCTGCCTCTTGTGGGTGACACAACTGCTGATGCCATATGGGCAACATTTGAATCTTCCGGGATAGATCTTGATAGTGCAAGTACAGATACTATTGTTGGAATAGTGTCGGGTATTGCAGGTGAAACATTAGGAGAGTCGCTTCGTACATTTCTTGATAATATGAATGTTGTGATTACTGCAACTCTTTATGATGCGGATGGAACTGTTCTTGGAAGCGACAGTGTGGAATTTGTTATTGAAAAAAGTGTTGTTGCTTCTGTTGCTCCTACCGGTGTGCATATAACAAATAAAAAGGCAGTACCTACAACAGTTGCAGTTGGGGCTACAGTTCAACTATACGGTGCTTGTACTCCTGTCAGACTTGATCAGGGTGTGAAATGGGCAGTAGGTAAAAATGCATTTGATAGTGATGCTTCTGATTATGCTCGCATAAGCAACGACGGGCTTGTTACTTTCCTTGCTGCAGGAGAGGTGACCATACGAGTTAATCCCGAAAGTACATTATATGCAGCTTTTTCCGATACAATAACTTTTACTGTTGTTGAACCGTCGGAATTGCCCGTTACAAGCTTTGAAATCAACGGAGAAACCAGCGTTGCAGAAGGTGCAACTTCTCAACTCTCAATTGCTAATGTTAACCCGGCGGGTGCATACCAAGGTGATTTGGTGTGGTCTTCTGCTGATTCTTCAATCGCAACTGTTGACCAAAGTGGAGTAGTAACGGGTCTTAATGGTGGGGACGGTTTAACATATTCCCAAAAAGTAATTATTACAGCAACAATGGGTGGGGTCTCAAAAGATATTGAAATGACGGTTACACGCCAGCTTGTTTCTGCACTTACAGACATTACAATTGAAGGTGATACCGTTTTAGGTATAGGTGCAACAGCAACTTATACTTCAACAGTTGCACCCGGCCGTCTTAACACATCTTCAAGTGTAAGTCGCGAATGGGGTGTTTATGATGATAATTCAGGTGCAGTTGTTTATGCAACTGCAGAAGCTCCGGCAACCAACGGTATTATAACTGTTGATTCAAACGGTAATGTTATGGGTGTTTCCGCCGGTGTCGCAAAACTCTATGGAAAAGCTACATATGGTTCAAGCAGTGTGGAGAATTATATAGAAATCACTTGCGGTAATGCAATTACGGATTTTGAAATAATTGGAACGACAAGTATTGATGAAGGTGCCACAACAACACTTTCAATAAATGTACTTGCTCCTGACAATTATGAAACAAGTCTGCTTGATGCAATAAAGTGGAGTGTAGCAGATGATACAGTTGCATCTGTTTCTTCAGATGGTGTTGTATTGGGCCGTGATGCCGGTGGCAGAAACAAATCCAGAACAACTACGGTGTATGCTACCATTTCAGGTGTTACAAGAAGTGTTACGATAACGGTATCAAGAGGTTGGTTGAATCTTTCCAAATATACTGACGGTCAGGTAGAAGGGGATGATTATGTAATTCGTGACCTTCCTCATGGATTTACCTTGAAAACATATCCGGAATCACTTTCTCAATCAGCAGTATATTGGGGTCTTGTTACGAATGATGGCAGTGCACCCTGGACGGCTTCAAATACATATATGGGTTCTAACAGAAATACGGAAAATGATTATGCATCGGTTTCCGATGACGGAATAGTTACCGGAAAAAAAGCAGGAACAACAACTCTTTATGGTTTCAGCAGATATTTGTTGCAAAGCCATGTAGAAAGAACAAAGGAGATAGAAATAATAGAAATTCTTCCTGAGAGTATTACCCTTAAAGCACCGGATAAAACTGAATATATTGAGGGTGAAACAGAGCTCGATCTAACAGGTATGGAGGTTTATTTAAACTATAATAAAGAATCCCTTTCACCGTATTATTCGGATTGGGAAAGCTATACTGATGATATGCTCAAATGTCAAGTAACTGACTATACGGTAAGTGACTTGAATGTGAAAGCCCTTGATATGACACAGTATATTATTGTTTCTGTTGAAAGAGCAGGTAAAACATATAACGCTGTGTTTGCTGTAACACTCAACTCCAAGCAGGTTGATACTATCACAATTACACCGCCTGATAAAACTGTTTATGCAGAAGGTGAGACTTTTGATACAACAGGTCTGAAGGTGGTTGCAAATTATCTCAATGCCGAAAGTGAAGAAGTAACCGATTATGAAATAGATTATACATCTTTCTCAATGGAAACTTATGATGTAGAACAAAATGTAAGGGTTGTTTATGAACACGCAGACCGTAGCGCAGAGGCTACATTCCCGATAATTGTATACGGCAAGCCGGTAATTTCGGTGACCACCGAGGGTGTGTTGGGTGAATGGACAACCGAAGATATTACTTTTACTTTGGACAGCACACACCAGCTTGATAGTGCAACATATTTTTGGCGTGAAGAAAACAGTACTACATGGAATCCGATAACAGGGAATACTTACACGATTAATTATAATGTAAATACAACCTTCTATATAAAGGCACAAAATAGTATGGGCTACGAAAGCGACGAAAGCGAAGCTTTGGTTGTTAAACTCGATAAAACAACTCCAACATTTACTTTAAGTCAAAGCTTAACCGATGTTACAAACGAGGATTACACTGTAAATATAGAAAACTTAGTTTATAGTGTTTCGGGTTTGAAAACTGTTGAGGTTAACGGTGTAGATTTTGGTTCAGATGCTTTAAGTTTCATTGTACAAAGAAACGGCGAATATGTAGTTAAGATAACTGCTAATAATGGTCTTTACAGTGAACAAACACTAGAAATTAATAATATTGATAAGGAAGTTCCCGGTATAACAGACATTGTTCTCACCCAAGAACCCACAGAATCTCCCGAAAGACATCTCGACGGTGAATTCGGTCATTATTACAGTGCAGACCTTGTTGCCAACGCAACCGCTGAAGACAGTGGCGTTGCAGGAATTGATTATATCAAATACAGACTTGTTGGTGCTGATTATACGCCTGTTAGCGATTGGACAACTATAACGGATGATGTAAGAGCTATCTGTGATAGAAATTTTAAAGGTTATTTTGAGTTCGTTGCAGTAGATAAAGCCGGTAATGAGTCTTCATCATATTATTCAGACGGTTTTGTCAGAGATAACGCAAAACCTGTTATAACAACACTTAATGCAATCTGCGGAGAAGATGGCGATGAATATATTGCAGGTAATTGGGCTGATGATATAGTTTATTTTACTCCCGAAGCAGATACTTTTTCTGGGGTATATGAGTATTACTACAATATTAACGGGGGCGAATGGACAAAACTTACCACAGAAACACTTCGTGCAAGAGAAGATGGTTCTTTTGTGTATGGATTTAAAGTTGTTTCATATTCAGGGCTTGAAAGTGATGTTTATGAAATTAAAGTTAATATAGATAGAACGATTCCTACAATAAGGGTTGAGCTTGAGGGTACATTTGGTCAATGGACAAAGGATAATGTAACATTTACCCTAAGCACACTTATTGAATGTCCGTCAGGTTGTGTATATTATTACAATGATGGTACCGGTTGGTATGAGCTTGAAGGAAATGTTTTGGTTCTTGATGAAAGCACAAACGCACATTACAGTTTTAAAGCGGTAAATGGTGCAGGGCTTGAAAGTGCACCATCAGACTCATACAAAGTTATGATAGATAATTTAGAACCGAGTGGTTATATCATTCCCGGTGTTACAGAAAAAACAGACTCACCTTATGAGGTTGCTATAGTTCCTGTGGCAGGTGAATCAGGTTATCGTAAAATATATTTTAACGGTGAGGATGTAACAGAATCGTTGAAAGCAACAGTAAGCAAAAACGGCAGTTATGCTCTTACTATTATAGGTAATAACCTTCTTTCAAGTACTGTTATGATAGATATAACAAACTTTGATGTTATTCCTGCAGCACTTTTCAGTTATGAAGAAATTGACGCAAATACATTGACAATTACGGCTTATAACGGTTCTGCTGCGAATATAACTGTTCCGATGGAGATTGATGGGCTTGAAACAAAAATACTTTCAGAGAATGCATTTCTTAATAAAGTAAGTGTTGTTTCGGTTAACATTCCTAACACAGTTGATACTATAGGAGAGAATTGTTTTTCGGGTTGTGCAAATATAAGTAAAATTACTATTCCCAAATCAGTAACGGAAATAGCAGACGGTGCTTTCGACGGATGTGGTAATCTTACAATTTATTGCTATGAAGGTTCGTATGCGCAAAGTTATGCCGAAGAAAATGGGATACCATATGTTCTTCTTGATCTTGTTCCTGTAGGTAAAACAGTGATAAATGAAGAAGCAGGAATTATTTTCACTCATCAGAAATTTAAAACACAAGTAGATGAAATCGTGAAAGCTGATTCAAGTTACACCGTAATGGCAATTCCATCTGCTATGTCATCAAAAGCTAACTATTACGGAACTGGTTCTGTACTTTATTTTTTCAGAAACGGCTCATTGGTTTATACATATAATGTTGTTGTTTATGGCGATGTTAACGGAGATAGTGTGGTTAATGTTCTCGATGCAGCTATGGTGCAGTTGGCAAACTCCGGTTTAAGAATACTTCAGGATAACTATCTTTTAGCAACAGATTTTGCAAATGACGGAACTGTTGATGCATCAGATTATCAGCAGGTTATAAATCTTGTGTTAAGGCAATAAAAAAGTTTATTTCCACTAGGACAATCCATAGTTAGTAAACACAAAAAGTTAAGTGCTGGTTCCATACTATATTTAACTGGTAATTTTTTGTTTAGCTTCAATAAAGATTTAATGTAATTGAAGTGATGCATAGTTTCAGTAACGATTAGTAAAGAATAAATAGTTAATAGTGAATAAGTGAAAATCCCGTACACTTTCGTGTGCGGGATTTTTGGAGCTGGAAACGTGACTCGAACACGCGACCTGCTCATTACGAATGAGCTGCTCTACCAACTGAGCTATTCCAGCATTTTATTTAAAACGCAATTAGTATTATATATAAAACCCTTTTATTTTTCAAGTCTTTTTATATATTTTAACAAAAATCAATTTTCGACAAATTTAATGTAATTTACTATTGACTTTACCGCTTTAGTGTGCTACCATATGAACACGTTTTTTATTAAGGGGATACCCGTAATATTTTTTAGAAAGGAAGTTTTTGTTTTTTACAAAAACAGTCGGTTATAGTTATGACACCTTTAAAAAACAATGATGTTGATGAGCTTTACAGAGCAATTTTAAGCCTTGAAAATGAAGAGGAGTGTGCCTTGTTCTTTGAGGACCTTTGCACTATCAACGAAATTATATCCTTGTCACAGCGTTTGAGCGTTGCTAAAAAGCTTGACGAGGGCAAAACCTTTTCTACGATTACCTCTGAAACTGGTGCCAGCTCCGCTACTATCGGTCGAGTTAACCGTTGCCTTTCTTACGGTAACGGTGGCTATAAGAATATAATAGAAAAGCTCAAAGGGGGAAAGGCGTAATGAATTTTGATTTAAGCGTTCTTAACCCTACCGAAAGAGTAATTTTTGAGCTTCGTAGTCTTTATTCAAAATACGGCTACAAGCCCTTTAAAATGAGTAAGTTTGAAGAGTATGATTTATACGGCAGTAATAAGGATTTCCTCGTTAGCGGTAACTGTATTACCTTTACCGATTCCGACGGCAGACTTCTTGCTCTCAAGCCTGACGTTACTTTTTCCATAATCAAAAATTTTGATGATACCGTTGGCGGTGTTCAAAAGGTTTATTATAACGAAAACGTTTACCGTGAATCTAAAAAAGCGGGTGGCTTCAGTGAGATAATGCAAACGGGTATTGAGTGTATGGGCGATATCGGTGCAAACGACGTTTGCGAGGTTATTACTCTTGGTGCAAGAAGCCTTTATGCAATCAGCGAAAATTATGTTCTCGATATTTCTCATATGGGTCTTTTAAGCGGTCTTTTCAATGCTATGGAATTAACCGAAGCACAAAAAAATCAGCTTTTAGAGGCTATTGCCGAGAAAAATACGGGTGCAATTGAAAGCCTTTTAGAAAGCTTTAAGGTTGGCGGTGCACTTGCTAAAATGCTTGTT
The DNA here is from genome assembly GCA_017937865.1 of Clostridia bacterium. Lineage (GTDB taxonomy): Bacteria > Bacillota > Clostridia > Oscillospirales > Acutalibacteraceae > DTU089. The sequence goes on from JAGBCU010000014.1 coordinate 28,421, forward strand.
GAGCTTGTTGATGCTTGCGGTAAGCCATCTGATGTGCTTTCAAAAATCGGTGCGGTTGCAGTTAACGGTGAAATGCAGTCTGCTTATAATGAACTAAACGACGTTTGCCAAAAGCTTATTGAAAAAGGCTACGAGAAAAATATTAATATCGATTGCTCTCTTGTTAACGATATGAATTATTATAACGGTATCGTTTTCAAAGGCTTTATTCAGGGCGTGCCCTTCGGTGTGCTTAGTGGCGGTCGTTATGACAGGCTTATGAGCCGTGTTAATAAAAATGCAGGTGCTATCGGCTTTGCGGTTTATCTTGACGAGGTTGAAAGACTTATTGAAAACAGCAATGCTGATAAAGAAGAGGCAAATACCGACGACGGTTATTTAAACATCGCTCTTCCTAAAGGCAGACTTGGCGAAAAGGTCTATTCAATGTTTGAAAAAGCAGGCTTTGAATGTCCTCAGATATACGAGAAAAACCGTAGGCTTATTTTTGAAAATGCGGAAAAGAAGGTGCGTTATTTCTGGGTTAAGCCCTCCGACGTTGCAATTTACGTTGAAAGAGGTGCGGCTGATATCGGCGTTGCAGGTAAGGATATTCTTTTAGAATATGCTCCCGACGTTTACGAGTTACTTGATCTTGATATGGGCAAATGCCGTATGTGCGTTGCGGGCAAAAAAGAATTCGTTGATGACGGCACAAGCACTTTGAGAGTTGCAACAAAATTTACTAATATTGCAAAAACTTATTACGCAGAAAAATGCCGCGATATTGATATAATCAAGCTTAACGGCTCAATTGAAATCGCACCTATTTTAAGCCTTTCTGACGTTATAGTTGATATTGTTGAAACGGGTGCAACCTTAAAGGAAAACGGTCTTGAGCCTAAAGAAACTATTGTAGATATCAGTGCAAGGCTTATTTCTAATAAAGCAAGCTACAAATTTAAATCTGAAACTGTTGATAAGCTTAAATCGGCTTTAGAGATAATTGTGAGGGAAAAACAGTGATTAAAATATATAAAAGAAACGAAATAACAACTGAACAGATACTTGAAAGAAGCGAGCAGACTATTGACGTTGAGGGTATCGTTTCCGATATTATTAAAAACGTAAGAGCAAACGGTGATAAAGCTCTTGTTGAGTATTCTAAAAAGTTTGACGGTGCCGTTGATGACGTGCTTGAGGTTACTAAGGCAGAAATTGATGAAGCCTTCGCTCAGGTTGATGAAGAGCTTATCTCTATTTTGAAAGAAGCGAAGGAAAATATTACCGCTTTTCATTCAAGGCAGGTAAGAAACAGCTTTCTTTTAAATGAAAAAGACGGTGTGATTATCGGTCAAAAGGTAATGCCTATTGAAAAGGTAGGTCTTTACGTGCCCGGTGGCACAGCCGCTTACCCCTCATCAGTTCTTATGAATTGCGTTCCCGCAAAAATTGCAGGATGTAGCGAAATAGTAATGGTAACCCCTGCAAAAGAGGGTAAAATTAAACCCGTTATTCTTGCGGCTGCTTCTATTGCAGGCGTTGACAGAATCTTTAAAATCGGCGGTGCTCAAGCCGTTGCAGCCCTTGCTTACGGTACTGAAAGCGTACCCAAGGTTGATAAAATCGTAGGCCCCGGTAACGCTTTCGTTGCAGAAGCAAAGAAGCAGGTTTTCGGTACTGTTGATATTGATATGATTGCAGGACCAAGTGAAATTCTTGTTGTTGCTGACGGAACAAATAACCCTGCTCATATTGCTGCCGATTTACTTTCTCAGGCTGAGCACGATAAAATGGCAACCGCAGTTCTTATAACAAATTGCGAGAGCTTTGCAAGCAAGGTAAGCGAGGAGCTTGAAAAACAGATTCCTCTTTTACCAAGAGCCGAGATTGCCCGTTGCTCAATTGATACAAACGGCAAAATTATTATTACGGATTCTCTTGAGGAAGCTCTTGAAACTTCAAATATATTAGCTCCCGAGCATCTTGAAATTTGCGTTGATAATCCCTTCCAATATTTAGGTCTTGTAAAGCATGCAGGCTCTGTTTTCTTAGGCAAAAACTGTCCTGAAGCATTAGGCGATTATTTTGCAGGTCCTAACCACACCTTACCTACAAGCGGTACGGCACGTTTTTCGAGTCCTCTTTCTGTTGATGATTTCGTTAAGAAAACTCAGTTTTCTTATTTCAGTAAAGACGCTCTTGATAAAATCGGTGAAAAGGTTGTAAGATTTGCTAACGAAGAGGGGCTTCAGGCTCACGGAAAAAGCGTCAGCATACGACTGGAGAAATAATATAAATGAGTAAATTCCTTGATTCGCGTTACAGCGGTCTTGCGGCTTACGTTCCGGGTGAACAGCCACAGGATAAAAAATATATTAAATTAAATACTAATGAGTCACCGTATCCGCCAAGTGAAGAAACTCTTGCGGCGGTCAATAAAAGTCAGGTTGAGCTTTTAAGGCTTTATCCCGACCCCGACGGAAGAGCTTTAACAAAAAAGATAGCAGAGCTTTACGGTGTTGAAAGTGAAAACATCTTCCTTGCAAACGGCTCAGACGATATTCTTAATTTCGCTTTTATGGCTTATTGTGCTAACGGCAGAAAATCGTATTTTGCCGATATAACCTACGGCTTTTACAGCGTTTTTGCAAATCTTCACGGCTCAGATTATACCGAAATACCTCTTGAAGAGGATTTTTCAAGTGATTATAAAAAGTTCTGCGGTGTTGACGGTGGCGTGTTTATCGCAAACCCCAATGCACCTACGGGTCTTGCATTAGGCTTAGACGCTGTTGAAGAGGTTATAAAATCAAACCCTGATAACGTTGTTGTAATAGACGAGGCTTACGTTGATTTCGGTGGCGAAAGTGCATCGTCACTTGTTAAAAAGTACGATAATCTTCTCGTTGTTCAGACCTTTTCAAAATCTCGTTCAATGGCAGGTGCCCGTCTTGGCTTTGCAATAGGCAGTAAGGAAATAATAGGGGATTTACATAAGCTGAGATATTCAACTAATCCCTACAATATAAACCGCCTTACTCTTGCGGCGGGTGAAGCAACAATTGATTCACAAAGCTATTATGACGGTAATTGTAAAAAGATTATCGAAACAAGAGAGTGGACTATTTCTGAGCTGAAAAAATTAGGCTTCGAAATATTACCCTCAAAGGCAAACTTTATTTTTGCAAAGAATGATAAAATTGACGGTGAAAAGCTCTACCTTGAGTTAAAAGAGCAGGGCGTTCTCGTTCGTCATTTTACTTCTCAAAGAATTAAAGCTTATAACAGAATTACAATCGGCACACCTGAACAAATGCAGGTGCTTGTTGAAAAAATCAAAGATATTATTACGGAGGCTGTTTAAATGCGAGTAGCAGAAGTTAAAAGAAAAACTGCCGAAACAGACGTTTACGTTAAACTCAATCTTGACGGTACGGGTCAGTGCGATATCGATTCGGGTATAGGCTTTTTCGACCATATGCTTATTTTGTTTTCAAAGCATTCGAGGTTCGATTTGACTGTAAAATGCAAAGGTGATATTGAGGTTGACGGTCACCATACAACAGAGGATATAGGTATAGCACTCGGTCAGGCTTTTAAAGAGGCTTTAGGCGATAAGAGAGGTATTCACCGTTACGGTAGTACAATTCTTCCTATGGATGAAGCTCTTATTATGACTGCGGTCGATATTTCAGGCAGACCCTATCTTAAATACAGAATGAAAATTCCTGCAGCAATGGTAGGCGATTTTGATACAGAGCTTTTAAGAGAGTTTTTCGTGGCGTTTGCTTTTAATTCCTGTATCACTCTTCATATTCGCCGTCTTGACGGAGTAAACAGTCATCATATTGTTGAGGGTACGTTTAAATCGGTTGCAAGAACCTTGAAAAAGGCGGTTGCAATTGATGAAACTATAAAAAATGAAATACCGTCCTCAAAAGGAGTTCTCTGATGCTTGCGATAATTGATTATGGTGTAGGTAACTTGTTTTCGTTGCAATGCTCGTTAAATAAAATCGGTGTTGAAAACGTTGTAACAAGTGACGTTGAAGTTATTAAAAATGCCGACAGAATCATTCTTCCCGGTGTAGGTGCTTTCGGTGATGCGGTTAAAAAGCTTCGTGAAAGCGGAATGTTTGAAGTCGTTATTGATGAAGCGAAAAAAGGCAAGCCTCTTATGGGGATTTGCCTCGGTATGCAGATGCTTTTCGAGAAAAGCTATGAATACGGTGAATATGAGGGGTTAGGTCTTATTAAAGGTGAAATCGTTTCTCTTAAAGGCAGGATTCCTGAAGAGTTAGACATACCCCATATGGGCTGGAATGCACTGAAGCTTCATAACGGCAAAAACGAACTGTTTAAATATATAAACGAGGGCGATTGTGTTTATTTCGTTCACTCATATTTCGGTGTTGAATGTGACGAAGCCTTAATCGCCTCTGCCGAATATGGTATAGACGTTACCGCCGCAGTTGCAAAAAACAACGTTTACGGTTGCCAGTTTCATCCCGAAAAAAGCGGTGACGTTGGACTTAAGATACTTAAAGCATTTTGTGAAATATAAAGCTTGGATTAAATTGTCTACAGCACCGTTCGCTTCAAAACAGCACTGTGAACTTTTTTCTCAAGCTTTAGTGCTTGTATTGTTTTCCACTAATGAAAGGATATATATAACTAATGAAAATTTTTCCTGCAATAGATTTATACGAGGGTAAAGCGGTAAGGCTTTTAAAGGGTGATTATAATGCCCTTACTGTTTATTCTGAAAACCCTATTGAAATAGCAAAGGATTTTGAAAGTCAGGGTGCAACCGAGCTTCATACGGTAGACCTTGAGGGTGCCCGTGACGGCGGAACACCTAATATTGATATTATAAAATCCTTTGTTGAAAACACCTCTCTTAACGTTGAGGTGGGCGGCGGTATTCGCTCAATGGAAACCGTAAAAGCCTACCTTGATGCAGGCGTAAGAAGAGTAATTTTAGGCACAGCCGCAGTTACCGACGAGGCTTTTCTCATTGAAGCAGTTAAAACCTATGGCGATAGAATTGCAGTAGGTGCCGATATTAAAGACGGTAAGGTTGCAATAAAGGGTTGGGTTGAAAAATCGGAATACAGTACCTTCGATTTCTTTGAAAAAATCGAAAAAATCGGTGTTTCAACGGTTATTTGTACCGATATTTCAAAGGATGGTGCAATGCAAGGCACAAACCGTAAGCTTTATAAAGAGCTTTCAGAAAGGTTTAACGTTAATATTATCGCATCAGGCGGAGTATCTTCACTTGACGATATTAATGCACTTAATAATATGAATATTTACGGTGCTATTATCGGCAAAGCCTATTACACTGGTGCTGTAAAAATAAGCGATGCTCTGGAGGCAGTAAAATGATAACTAAAAGAATTATACCTTGCCTCGATGTAAGAAACGGTACGGTTGTTAAGGGTACTAATTTTAAAGACCTTAACGAAATTTCTTCACCCGTTGAGCTTGCAGAGTATTACAGCTCTCACGGTGCAGATGAGCTTGTGTTTTACGATATTACAGCTTCTTCAGACGGTAGAAAGCTTTTTACCGATATTTTAAAAGAAACTGCATCAAAGGTTTTTATCCCACTTACAGTAGGCGGTGGTATAAACACTCTTGATGATTTCGACAGAGTTTTAAAATGCGGTGCAGACAAAGTAAGCGTTAATTCGGGCGCAATAAGAAACCCGAATTTAATTAAAGAAGCTGCAGAAAAATACGGTGACCAATGCGTTGTTTTATCTGTTGACGTGAAGAGGGTGGACGGTAAGTTTTGCGTTTTTGCAAAAGGCGGAAGAGAAAATACAGGCCTTGATGCTTTAGAATGGATAAAAAAAGGCGTTGAAAACGGTGCAGGCGAAATCGTTGTGAATTCAATTGATACCGACGGCGTGAAGCAAGGCTTTGATATAGAAATGTTAAAAGCGGTTTGCGAAATTGTGAACGTTCCCGTAATCGCTTCGGGCGGTGCAGGGGGTAAGCAGGACTTTGTTGATTTATTTAACACCGTCCCCGGTGTCAGTGCAGGTCTTGCGGCATCAATTTTCCATTACGGTGAGGTTACTATAGACGACTTAAAGAAAACTTTGAAAGATAATAATATTACGGTGAGGTTATAAAATATGTTTGATATTGAAAAGCTTAAATTTGACGAAAAAGGTCTTATCCCTGCAATTGTTATAGACGACGAAACAGACAAGGTTTTAACTCTTGCATATATGAATAAAGAAAGCCTTGGAATCTCTCTTGAGAAAAAACTTACTTGCTTCTGGAGCCGTTCAAGACAAGAACTTTGGCTTAAAGGTGAAACAAGCGGAAACTATCAGCATATCGTAAGCATCACCGCAGATTGTGATATGGATGCACTTACAGTAAGAGTAAGAAAAGACGGTCCCGCTTGCCATACAGGCGAAGATACATGCTTCTTTAATAAAGTTTTCGAGAATGACGAAATTGCACCTGCTTTTAGTGTTCAAAGTCTTATTGACACAATCGAAGGCAGAAAGCTTAACCCAAAAGAAGGCTCATATACTACTTATCTTTTCGAAAAGGGTATTGATAAAATACTCAAAAAAGTAGGCGAGGAAAGCACCGAAGTTATCATTGCAGGTAAAGCTGATGATAAGGCGGAAACGATTTACGAAATTTCAGACCTTATGTATCACGTGCTTGTGCTTATGATTGAAATGGGTATTTCAGTTGACGATATAATGAACGAGCTTAAATCTCGTCACGTTATTGATCATAAAGTAAAGCAAGAAAAAATGACGAAATGAAACGAAAAAAGTCGAAATAAATCGGTTTATTCAAAAATATCAGAATTTTCGATATAATATCGAAATTTTTGTTGATTGTTTACAACAACTTTGCTATAATCGAATTATAGCAAAGTTGTTTTGCTTTGGTGAGTGTTTTATTTCAAAGATAGCTTTTGGAAAAACTATTCGCCATATATCAAAAAGGAGTGTTTTTATGAAAAAATGTAAACTCATTTTCACAGTTGCTACTGTGCTTTTATTGTCATTGGTAATGGCAGTAACTGCATCAGCTGCTGAAGCACCCAACAGAGAAAATGCGGAAGAGATTTTCTTTGATATGGGATTTTCTACTTGGGGTAACGGTTATTTCGGCTGCTCAATGGAAGAGCCGGAAGGCGGCATTGCTCCCGACGAGGTCGTTTTCCAATATATGTATCTCAGCGGCAAGTTAAATGATTATTACGACGAGGAATCAGGCTACTATACAATTGCTTATGATGAATACATAAGCCTTGTTGATAAAACCTTTGTAAATCATAGCGATATGAAGGCTTATCTTGTGGAATTTGATTACATGGATGCTGAAACAAATGTCCTTAATTGGTTCAGAGGCGGTTTCGGCGGTCCTTGCACATGGGTTCCTACCGAGTATTATGTAATCGGTGATTACTGTTACGTAACCGGTATGTTCGTAGATATGGAAATTGAATACTATCCGGATTTTGCCGAAATGATAGTAGACGAAGATTATATCTATGTTGGTGAATATCCGGCAGTAATTCTTGATGAACTCATCCTTACTCTTCAAAATACAGAAGACGGTTGGAAGATTTTAGAATACAGAGAAGCAGGCTATCACGTTGTTGAAGATATGCTTTATTCTTTCGACGAAATGTTCTTTAGGTTTACTATTGAAGATAATGGTAACGTAACTATTGATGAATGTGAAGATTCTACTGATTTCGTTACAAAGTTCTACGGTAATGCTTCTGCTTGGCATCCCGAAATTTCAACCCATTCTTATAATATAAAAGCTGACGAAAACTATGTAATTGAATCAGTTATATTAAATGACGCTAACGGTGAAACAGTTCTTGACCCCGTTGATGATGTTTATACCTTCGACGTTATAGGAGTTGCTTCATTAAAGGTTACAACAAGAGGTATTCCTGCTATTAAAGAGCTTGATGGTAACCTTGTTTACTTTATAGGTAACGATATCGCTACTGATTTTACAGGTCTTGTGGAGTTTGATAATTTTGTTTATTACGTAGAAAACGGCATTGTAAAGCAGGATTACACAGGTCTTGTTTGTTATAATGATATTTGGTATTACGTAGAAAACGGTATCATTAATTGGGATTATACCGGACTTGTGTATCATAATAATGCATGGTACTATGTAGCAAACGGTGTTCTTGATTGGAATTACACCGGACTTACATATTACAATAATGCATGGTATTACGTAGAATACGGTGCACTTAATTGGGATTATACCGGTCTTGTATATCACAATGATGCATGGTACTACGTAGAATACGGCGTTCTTAACTGGGATTATACCGGTCTTACATATTTCTACGGTGAATGGTACTACGTAGAATACGGCGTTCTTAATTGGAATTTTACAGATCTTACATATTTCTACGGTGGTTGGTACTATGTAGAAAACGGTAAGGTTAACTTCAATGCAACAACGTTAGATTACTTCTACGGCGAATGGTACTATGTAGAGAACGGTATGGTTAATTTCAATGCAACAACGTTATGCTACTTCTACGGTGATTGGTACTATGTAGAAAACGGTAAGGTTAACTTCAATGCAACAACGCTATGCTACTTCTACGGTGATTGGTATTACGTAGAGTATGGTAAGGTTAATTTTAATACGACAACCTTGTTCTATTTCTATGATCAATGGTATTATGTAGAAAATGGTAAAGTTAATTTCAATGCAACAACGTTAGTTTATTTCTGTGAAAATTGGTATTACGTATATAAAGGTGTTCTTGATTGGAATTACACAGGTGTGTGCAGCTTTTATGGCGAAGGCTATTATGTAAAAGATGGTGTTGTTGATTTCAGCTTCACGGGCATGTGCTTAAGTGGTAGGTATCCGGCATACATTGAAAAAGGTATTGTTAATAGATCCTATACAGGTCTTTACGATTACAATGGTACATGGTACCTTATCGAAAATGGTTACTGGGTTTATGAATCAGTACTTTTCGAACAGGACGGCGTTATTTACTTTGTTGACAACGGTACAGTTAACTTCGGTTTCACCGGTTTTGTTGAGGTAGACGGCTATTGGTTATATGTTGAAGAAGGTATCTGGGATTATACCTTCAAAGGCAAAGTTGACCTTGAAGACGGTACTTTTGCATATATTGAAGAAGGCGTAGTTGTAGATATAAGATAATTATTTTCAACGCCTGAATAAAAAATATTCCCCTTTGCAAGCTTTAACTTGCAAAGGGGAATTACTATTTTATGATTTTCTGATTGATTTTTCTGCAGTTCTTAAAACCGTTATTATAGGCACAATAAGTAATCCGCATATAAAATTACTTACACCGTGAATTGCATCAAAGGGAAGCCCCGTAATTATCCAGGTAATCATTCCTTTGAAATCCAAATTAAATAAAATCGCTTGTGCAGGTGCGTAAAGCGTGCCGTAAAGAAAGCCGTGTAACGCGCAAACTAAAGAATAAACTATAGTTGCGTATTTCGGTGATATATCTTTAGGTAACAGCATTACAACGCCCCAAAGGACAGCCCATATATAAAGATAGGGGATCCACCAGGTTGCAAACCCGCCTAAAAGCCCCGTCAGAAAAATAAAAATATAAATAGGGTAGAGGGCTTTTTTTCTGTAAACAACGGTAGTTGCAATAACGAAGACACCAATCAGATGAATGTTAGGCAACAATTCCATAATAGCCTTTGATGCATACATCAAAGCACCTAACATTCCGAAAATGGCAATTTCTTTTACGTTGGGCTTCATTTTTCTTGTTTGAATGAATATGAAGAGCCGTCAACAATGTCGGTCATATCAACACCGGTCATTGCATATTCACCGTCAACGTAAAATGCCCAATAGGTTCCGTCAACGTCATAATCGGCTGTAATACCGTTAACCTTTTTAACGTATAAGCCGTATTGACCTTCTTCACCCTCAATAAGCTTAGCTTCAAGAAGTGCTTCACCAACAGTAGCTTCATCGGTAAGCACTAAAAATTCAGTGCTGTTACCGTCAATATCGGTTACGGTGAAGCTAAAGCTTTTTTCACCTTCACCGATTGTAGTTGCCTTGCTATCCTCTGTGGTTTGCTCGGTGGGGGTTGTGGTAGTGTTACTACCTGTGTCTTTGTTGTCGTTACAACCTGCTGTAAAAAGTGCAATAGCCGCAATAAGCACAATACAAAGGACTAACGACAACGTCTTTTTAAAACGTGTCATTTTCATAATTGTATTTCTCCTTTTGTTTTTATTTCCTCTTAAATAAAACCGGCACTCGCAGTCAAGGTAAACCTTAAAAGAGGGGGCGATATCGGATATTTCGACTTGATGCATTACTTACCGTCTTCTCAGGTTTCCCCAATGACGTGTCACCGATTGCGGCATCGGTCAGGTAAGCAACGTAAGAGCATCTTACGGCGGCGGGCCCGTACAGGATTTTCACCTGTTTCCCCGAATATCGCAGTTATTATACTACTTATGTCTGAATAAATCAACCTTTATAAGACGTTATTTTTCTTGACAAACATACCACTTTAGAATAAAATAAAATTGGTATATAATGGCGAGGTTTATAACTATGAAACTGTTAATTGTAAAGGTGTTTGTGCTTTTTATAAGAGTGCTTTACGCACCTATGAAATTAAGAAAAACCAAAAATAAAATAGTTTGGCTTTCCCGTCAGTCAGATGAAAAATCTGAAGATATAAAGCGTCTGTCAGATATGATAAATAAGCTTTCACCTGAAACAATTCAGGTTTTCAGATTAAAGAGGTTAAAAGATGAAAGTGGCTTGTCTTTATCCTACGTTTTTTCAATTTTTGTTGATATGTGGGAGCTTTCCGATGCGAGCATAGCCGTTGCGGATACTTATTCTATTTCTCTTTCCTGTCTTAACCATAAAAAAGCCTTAAAGAAAATACAAATATGGCATGCTTTAGGCGCGGTTAAAAAGTTTAGCCTGCAGTCTGTCGGAAAAGCACAGGGCAGAAATGAAGCGGTTTCACGTGCAATGTGTATGCATAAAAACTATGATGTTGTTATAGCACCGTCAGAGGCAACAGCAAAATTCTATTGCGAGGCTTTCGGGTGTACCGAAGATAAAATCAGATTGGCATCCTTACCCCGTGTCGATGAAATATTAAACGGTGATTGCCGTAAGGCTGAATTCCTAAATAGCAATCCCGATTTCAATGGTAAAAAAATTATATTATACACCCCTACCTTCAGAACAAATGATGATGTGTACGCAGAAAGGCTACACAATGCATTTTCTGAAACAGAGGGTATAAAGCTTGTTGTTAAAGCTCACCCGTTAAGTAAATTATCACAAAATCCCAAGTATCAGATAAATGGTGATTTTTCAACCTATGACCTTATGAAAATTGCCGACGGAATAATTACAGATTATTCTGCGTGTGCTTTTGAGGGCTCGCTTCTTAATAAGCCTATGTGGTTTTACGTACCTGATTACGAAATTTATAAAGCGGAGCAAGGCTTAAATGTGGATGTTTTAAGCGAGCTACCCTCAGTTTCATTTACTGATGAAAAAATGCTTGTAAAAGATATTTTATCGGATAATTATGATTTATCTTTGATTGAGCATTTTTCAGATAAATACGTAAAAAACAAAAATGCGGATAATACAGAAATGCTTGCCCGCATAATTCTTGAATAAAAGAGGTTTTTAAAATGAAAAGAATATTAACCTACGGTACATTTGATTTGTTGCATTACGGTCACATCAGAATTCTTAAAAGAGCAAAAGAATTAGGTGACTATCTTGTGGTTGCGCTTTCAACTGACGAGTTCAACGCAATCAAAGGTAAAACTGCTTATCACAATTACGAAACACGTAAAAAAATGCTTGAAGCTATAAGATACGTTGACCTTGTTATTCCGGAGAATAATTGGGAGCAAAAGGTGCAGGATATCAAGGATTATAAAATCGATGTAGTTGTTATGGGCTCTGATTGGGCTGATAGCGATAAGTTTGACTATCTTAAAGAGTATTGCGACGTCGTTTTCCTCGAGCGTACACCCGGTGTTTCTACAACTCAGATAAAAAGTGATTTACAGCTTCAAGAGGCTGTAAGCGGTGTTGATCAGGTGCCTCAGACCTGATTGAGTAAAAGGTAAAAATACTAATCCCTTTTTGAAAGGAACGTTAAGCGGTGTTTAAAAGATATTTAAACAAATTTAAAAAAGTTAAAGGCAATATTGAGCCTCGTTACATAAAATACTGTCAGCTTCCTATAGATGAAAAGCTTGTTCTCGTTGAGGGCGGTCAGGGTTCAAATATTAACGGTAATATGTTTGCAATGCTTAAAGAGCTGCAGACAAATCCCCGTTGGAAAGAATACAAAACAGTTTTTGTTGTAACTGAAAATACTTTAGAAAAAGCCGAGGCTCGTATGAGGTTTTACGGCTTCAGTAACGTTATTTTATCTTGCCGTAACTCAAAGTCATACTGCAAATATCTTGCTACGGCAAAATATATAATGACGGATAATACCTTCCCGCCGTACTTTAATAAACGTGATGAACAGGTGTTCCTCAATACCTGGCACGGTACACCGCTTAAAACCTTAGGTAAATCAAACAAATCAAGCCTTAGCTCTCTTGCCAACGTTCAAAAGAACTATCTTATGAGCGATTATGCTCTTTTCCCGAATGAATTTACGAGAGCGGTTTTTATGAAGGATTACGACCTTCGTAATATTTTTACAGGGAAAAGCCTTATTGCAAACTATCCGAGAAACTATATTTTCTATGATGCTGAGTCAGGGGAAAATATGAAAAAAACTCTCGGTTACGAAGGCAAAAAGGTGTTTGCATATATGCCTACGTGGCGAGATGCATCTACTAAAAAGCAAAAAGAAGAACAGCTTTTGAAAACAGAAGAGATTTTAAGAGAGTTTGATGAAAAGCTTGACGATTCATCTGTCCTTCTTGTGAATCTTCATTTCCTCCTCGCTTCCGAAATAAATTGCGATGATTTCAAGCATGTTCATTATTTTTCTAATGATTACGATACATATGAAATACTCAATGCTTGTGACGGTCTTATAACCGACTATTCAAGTGTCTTCTTTGACTATGCCGTAACAGGTAAAAAGGTAGTTCTTTTTGCTTACGATAAAGAGGATTATCTTAGCTCAAGAGGTCTTTATATGCCCTTTGAAAGCTTACCGTTTCCTATCGTTGAAACTGTTGAAGGCGTAATTGACGAAATGAATAAGGAAACTGAGGTGCCTGAAGAATTTCTTAATAAATTCTGCCCTAACGGCTGGAAAGACAGCTGTGAAAGGCTTTTTGAAATGATGGTAACAGGCGAAACCTCTTCCTATAAGCTTGAAACCACCGAAGGAGCAGGGAAAAATATCTGTCTTATTTACGGCGGGGCTCTTCCTTCTGTTCATTTTGAGGGTATTAGAAAAACTGTAAAAGAAAATCCCGAGTATAAATACGTTGTGGCATATAGAAAAAATCTGTCACAAAAGAAAAAGGATATGATTTCAGAAATTGACGAAAACATTTCTGTATTTGGTCTTCTTAATGCTTTTCAGTTTTCTGTTATTGAGCTTATAACGTTTATTATCTACCGTCTTTTAGGGCTGACAAAATCAAATGCAACTTTAAACGGAATGTATAAAAGAGAAGCAAGAAGAAACTTTTACGCCTTCAATCCCGTGAAAATAATTGATTTTTCTTCTGCTAACAACGTTATTGCAGGTATGCTTTCCGTTTTATCGGGCGAAAAATATTTCGTTAAGCACGGTGACTTTTATAAAGTCAGAAAAAGGGCTGAAAAGAATATAGCCTATACTCAAAAGCTTGAAGAGAAAAGAGGCTTCTCTCAGATAGACCTCAGCGAATACGAAAACAATTTCTATGCTGAAAATAACGAAGACGGTATCGCTCATTCAAGCCTTAGAAAAAGCTCACGAATGAAAAATATTTTGCCCTTGTATATCAGTTCAAAAGGCAAAATGAAATGCATCAGCTTATTTTCGTTAACAACGCCGATAAAAACCCGCCTTTGCGATACTACAATTACCGTTGCCGAGTTAGAATATAAGCCTAAATTCCTTGCTTTAACAAAGAAAGCATCCCAAAAGCATTTTGGTATTTATTGGTTTACGGTACCTATGGAGGATGTTTTAAATCTTCCTGCAACAAATATGGTTGCTCTTAATTATAAGGATGATTACGGCTTCCTTGTTCAATGCCATATTGTATATCTTTCGCCCTTAAAAAACACCTTTGTCGGCTTGAGAGGTCAGATGTGCATTGATAAAGAAACAAGCACCGTAGCAATCTTCAGACAGTCTACTAAAAACAGACTTAACGTTTACGTTCGTTCAGTTAACGTAACAGATAAAATTAAAGAACGAATAAAACAGTACGTCGCTTATCTCGTTTCTTTAGTATGGGTATCAAATAAAGCTAAAAAGATAGTTCTTCTTTATGAGAAAAACTCATCAAAATATGAGGAAAGTGCAAGCGTGCTTTTCGAAGAGCTTATTGACAGTGGTTATAAAAACGCTTATTTTATCGTAACCCGTGACTACGATTTCTTTGACAGAATTCCCGAAAAATATTTAAGCAATATTATTTATAAATATTCATTTAAGCATTATCTTTATTTCTTCAAGAGCCGTACCTTTATCGGTACTGAGGCAATTGCTCACGCAATAGACTTAAAAACCTTTAACATTTTACCTCTTAAAAAGATAGTAAGCAAAAACCTTAACTACGTCTTTTTACAGCACGGTGTTATGTATATGGTTTCTCTTAATTCAGAATCAAGAGGAATGTTTAAGCGTAAAAGCTTAAAGGGTAAATACAGAGTTGTTGTATCTTCTCAGGCAGAGTCAGATCATTTTACAACCTTGGGAAGACATCTTGAAGAGGATATCTACATTACAGGTCTTCCTAAATTTGACCGTAATACTCATAATGAAAACGCCGATAAAATCGTTATTATGCCTACTTGGAGACCTTGGGAAATCAACGAAGCCCGTGCCGAATTTACGGAAACGCCATATTTTAAAATGCTTATGAGAATATATGACAGCGTTCCCGAGAATTTGAAGGAAAAGGTTATTATTCTTCCGCATCCGCTTATAGTTAACGAGTTAAGTAAGCTGTCCGATAAGGTTACCGACAAAATAGTTATTGATGCAAGATACGACGATATTCTTAAGGATACCGCAGTTCTTATTACCGACTATTCATCAATTGCTTACGATGCCTTCTATCGCGGTGCAAGAGTAGTTTTCTATTGGGAAGAAAAGGACTACTGTATGATGCAGTACGGTCCGTCTACAAGGCTGATGCTTGACGAAGAAAACGTTTACGGCGATTTTGCCTATTCAACAGACGGCTTATCGGAAATAATTGAGCGTAACTATAATAATCTTCAAACCGAGGAGCAAAAAGAAAAATATGCTCACCTTGTTAATTTCCACGACGGTAAAAATACTCAAAGACTTATTGAGTTTTTGAAACGTGATGAGATTATCTGAAAATCAAATATAAGCATAAAGAGAATTCGTTTTTGACGGATTCTCTTTTATTTTTTTATTCGTTGAAATTCGTGCTTTTTCTCGTCTTAAGGGTTGTACAATATTGAAAAACAATGGGAGGAATATTATGTCTGTAACAATAAAACAAAAAAATAATATTATGACCGCGCAGATAAAAGGGGAAATAGACCACCACACCGTACCGTCAATAAGAGATGCTATTGACGATGCATTTGTGTGTGCCGAAAATGTTACTGAGTTGGTTATTGATTTTTCAGAGGTGACCTTTATGGATAGCTCGGGTATCGGTCTTGTAATGGGGCGATATAAGCTGGCGTTTGCAAACGGCAAAGCTCTTCGGGTTATAAACCTTTCCGAAAGAGATTACAAAATAATGAAAATGTCGGGAATAGAAAAGTTGGCAAAGGTAAGTAAAAAAGGAGAATAAAAATGAGAAAAATAAATCAGTTGAAAATGATATTTGACAGCCGTTCAATAAACGAAAGCTTTTCAAGAATGGCGGTTGCAAGCTTTTGCAGTCAGCTTGATATGACCGTAGATGAGCTTGGCGATATAAAAACCGTTGTAAGCGAGGCAGTAACTAACTGTATCGTTCACGCCTACAGAAATGAAATAGGCAATATTTACATAACCTGCACTGTTTTTGAAAATGGCGTGATAAGAATAACGATTCGCGATAAAGGGTGCGGTATTGAAAACGTAAAGCAGGCTATGGAGCCTCTTTATACGAGTCTCGGCGGTGATCGCTCGGGTCTCGGCTTTTCGGTTATGGAAAGCTTTTCGGATAAGCTGAAGGTTCGTTCAAAAGTAGGCGTAGGTACAACCGTAACTATTGAAAAAAAGATTATGGGTAAAGTGAAATGACGCTTCGTGAAAAAAGAATTCAGGAGAATTTAGGCTTAGTTCATTCCTGTGCTAACCGTTTTAAAGGCAGAGGGGTAGAGTATGACGATTTGTTTCAGGCGGGATGTGTAGGTCTTATAAAAGCGGTAGACGGCTTTGACGAGAGCTTAGGTTATGTCTTTTCAACCTATGCCGTACCTGCAATACTCGGTGAAATTAAAAGGATTTTCCGTGACGGCGGTGCGGTAAAAATAAGCAGGTTAATAAAAGAAAAATCTCGGTGGGTATGGAACGAAAAGGAAAAGCTTGCAAATGAAATCGGCAGAGAGCCAACAGTAAAGGAAATCGCAGAATATCTTAATTTAGATATATGCGAAGCAAGTGAGCTTCTTTTAGCCTTTCAGCCTACGGTATCCCTGACCTCAATTTGTGATGACAGCAGCGAAAAACAGTTTGATATCCCCGTTGAAAGCAAAGAGGCAGAAATAACTGAAAAAATGTCACTTGCCACTTGCCTGAGAGAGCTTGACGAAAAAGACCGCACGCTTATAGAATTCAGATATTTCAGGTCAAAAACTCAAACGGAGGTAGCCAATATAATGGGAATGTCACAGGTGCAGGTATCAAGAAGAGAAAAGAAAATACTAAAAGGAATAAGAGAAAAAATGAGGGTTTAGCCTAAGGTAACAAAAAAAACCTGAAACTGTTTCTAAAGAATGGTGAAAATGATACCTCAAAAAATAGCAAATACTCTTGAAAAAAGAGGGGATTTGTTATAAAATGTATTCGGTAAAAAATTAACAATACAAAAGGAGTATTAAAAAATGGGTCTTTTAAACAAGAAAACAGTTGATGATATCAACGCAAAAGGCAAAAAAGTTCTCGTACGTTGCGACTTTAACGTTCCGCTTAAAGACGGCGTAATTACAGACGAAAATCGTATTACAGCTGCTCTTCCCACAATCAAGAAGCTTCTTGATGACGGTGCTCAGGTTATCCTTTGCTCTCACCTTGGTAAAGTTAAAAACGGCCCCAATGAAAAAGAGAGCCTTGCTCCCGTAGCAAAAAGACTTTCTGAGCTTCTTAACAAAGAAGTTGTTTTCGCAGCTGATGACGTTGTTGTTGGCGAAAACGCTAAAAAGGCAGTTGCTGAAATGAAAGATGGCGACGTAGTTCTTCTTCAGAATACTCGTTTCCGTCCCGAAGAAACAAAGAATGGCGAAGCATTCTCAAAAGAACTTGCTTCTCTTTGCGATATCTACGTTAACGATGCTTTCGGTGCAGCTCACAGAGCACACTGTTCAACAGTTGGCGTTGCTTCATTCGTTGAAGAAGCAGCAGTTGGTTACCTTATGGGTAAAGAGCTTAAATACCTCGGTAACGCAGTTGAAGATCCTCAGAGACCCTTCGTTACCATTCTTGGTGGTGCAAAGGTTGCTGATAAGCTCAACGTTATCGAAAACCTTCTTAACAAGGCTGATACACTTATCATCGGTGGCGGTATGGCTTACACCTTCCTTGCTGCTAAAGGCTACAGCGTAGGTACATCTCTTCTTGATGAAACAAAGATTGAGTACTGTGCAGATATGCTCAAAAAAGCAGAAGAAAAGGGCGTTAAGATCCTTCTTCCCGTTGACGTTACAATCACAAAGGCTTTCCCCGATCCTATCGATGCTGAAATCGAAGTTCAGGTTTGCGATGCAGACAAGATTCCTGCAGATATGATGAGCCTTGATATCGGTCCTAAGACAGCAGAGCTTTATGCAGAAGCAGTTAAATCTGCAAAAACAGTTGTTTGGAACGGACCTATGGGCGTATTTGAAAACCCCATTCTTGCAAAGGGGACAATTGCAGTTGCTAAATCTCTTGCAGAAACAGATGCAGTTACAATCATCGGTGGCGGTGACTCTGCAGCAGCAGTTAACACACTTGGCTTCGGTAGCAAAATGACTCACATCTCAACAGGTGGCGGTGCATCACTCGAATTCTTAGAAGGTAAAGCTCTCCCCGGTATAGAGGCAGTTAACGACAAGTAATATTTCACGCACATTTGGCGTTTTTTCGCCCGCTCGGAGTATCTATATACACCTTCGGGGCGAAGAAAACACCAACTGCACGCAAACTATTACTTGTGTTATGTGATTAAGTACGCTTCTGGGTGCCTAAAAAGCACAATACACGCAATCTATTATTTATCGCGTTGCAGTTAGTGTTTATAAACAAAAAATAAAATTAAAATTTGTGAAAGGATTTATAGATATGGATAAATCACTTCGTAAAGCAGTTATCGCTGGTAACTGGAAAATGAACAAAACTCCCGATGAAGCAAAAGCTATCATTACAGAAATGAAGCCCCTCGTTGCAGGTGCAGATTGTGACGTAGTTCTTTGCGTTCCTTATATCGACATTTTTGCAGCTCAGGAAGCAGCTGCAGGCTCAAACATCAAAATCGGTGCTGAAAACTGCCACTGGGCTGAAAAAGGTGCATTTACAGGTGAAGTTTCTGCTCCTATGCTTAAGGCAATCGGTGTTGAATACGTTATCATCGGTCACTCAGAAAGAAGACAGTATTTCGGTGAAACTGATGAAACAGTTAACAAGCGTGTAAGAGCTGCTCTTGATAGCGGTCTTACAGTAATTCTTTGCGTTGGCGAGCTTCTCAGTGAACGTGAAAAAGGCGTTACAATGGAAGTTGTTCGTTCACAGACAAAGATTGCTCTTCAGGGCGTTTCTAACGAAGAGCTTGACAGAATTATCATTGCTTACGAACCCGTTTGGGCTATCGGTACAGGCTTAACAGCAACTGCTGAACAGGCTAACGAGGTTAACCACGCTATCCGTGAGGTTCTTGGTGAGCTTTACTGTCCCAAGTGTGCAAGCCGTGTTACTATTCAGTACGGCGGTTCTATGAATGCAAAGAATGCAGCAGAGCTTCTTGCTCAGAAGGATGTTGACGGCGGTCTTATCGGCGGTGCATCTCTTATTGCAGAGGATTTCTCTGTTATCGTTAAAGCTGCAAGCATCTGATTGTAGAAAAATTTCAACAGGGCAGACGGACAGTCTGCCCGAAAATTTTGTAAAGGCAGGAAAAATAAATGTCTGAAAAAGTACTTCTCGTCGTTATGGACGGCGTAGGCTATTCAAAAACAGGACTTGGTGACGCAGTAACTCTTGCAAATACACCGGTTCTTGATAAACTTCTTAAAGAGTGCCCCAACGTTCGCCTTAAGGCTCACGGCTCAGCAGTAGGTCTTCCTTCTGATGATGATATGGGTAACAGCGAGGTTGGTCACAATGCCCTCGGTTGCGGTCAGGTTTATTCTCAGGGTGCAAAGCTCGTTAATGAATCTATCGAATCAGGTAAAATCTATCAATCAACTGCTTGGAAAGAGGTAGCCGGTAACTGTATTGAGAAAAACTCAACCCTTCATTTTATCGGTCTTCTTTCTGACGGTAACGTTCACTCAAATATTTCTCACCTTATTGAAATGCTCAAGCAGGCAAAGGCAGAGGGTGTAAAGAGCGTTCGTGCTCACATTCTTCTTGACGGCCGTGACGTTCCCGCAACCTCAGCTCTTCAGTTCGTTGACCAGCTTGAAAACGCTTTAAATGACCTTAATGACGGTGATTTCTGCGGTAAAATCGCTTCAGGCGGCGGCAGAATGGTTATCACTATGGACCGTTACGAAGCTAACTGGAATATGGTTAAGCTCGGTTGGGATACTCACGTTAAGGGTATCGGCAGACAGTTTGAAAACGCAACAGCTGCTATTGAAACATACCGTGCAGAAAACGACGGTATTATCGACCAGGATTTACCTCCCTTTGTTATTGCTGAAAACGGTGAGCCCGTTGGTGCAATCAAGGACGGCGACAGTGTTGTTCTTTTTAACTTCCGTGGCGACCGTGCTATTGAGCTTTCAATGGCTTTTGATAACGAAGAATTCAATTATTTTGACAGAGGTGCAAAGCCCGACGTTGTATATGCAGGTATGCTTCAGTATGACGGCGACTTAAAGCTTCCCGAGAGATTCCTTGTTAATCCTCCCGAAATTAAAGATACACTTTCAGAGCTTCTCGTTTCAAAGGGTATGAATCAGTTCGCAGTTTCCGAAACTCAGAAATACGGTCACGTAACATATTTCTGGAACGGTAACAAGAGCGATAAATTCTCAGAAGAGCTTGAAACTTATATGGAAATTCCTTCAGATAAGGTTTCCTTTGATGAAAGACCCTGGATGAAATCTGCAGAGGTTACAGATGCAGTTATTGAGGCTATGGAAAGCGGCAAATACGACTTTATCCGTTGTAACTATCCTAACGGCGATATGGTTGGTCACACAGGTAACCTTGATGCTACAATTACTGCAGTTGAAGCAGTTGATTTAGGTCTTGCAAGAGTTCTTAAGGTTGCTGACAAATGCGGTGTAACAGTTGTTATTACTGCAGACCACGGTAACGCTGACGAAATGCTCGAAAAGAATAAGAAGGGCAATATAGAAGTAAGAACAGCTCACTCTCTTAACGCGGTACCTTTCATTATCTATAGCAAAAACAGCTACGAGCTTAAAGACGGTGAATTCGGTCTTGCAAACGTAGCTCCCACAGTTGCAACAATCTTCGGCATCGAGCCCTACGCATCTTGGGAAGAATCAATGATTAAATAATTGTAGATAATATAATTTCAAATTAAACCATAAAGCCTCTGCCCACTCTTTTCGTCAGAGGCTTTTGTTGCACAAAACATATCATTTTTATTTGTTTATATTGCGAATTGTTTATATATTAAAATAGTTTATAATTTAGCATGTAATGTTTTATTTTAAAATACAGGGGATAGTGTTATGAAAAAGATCCTTAAAAGTAGCTTATCATTAGTACTTGCTTTAACTCTTATTTTAAGCTCTGCGGTAGTAGGGCTTGGTGAAGTTGATTTTAGCGGTCCGGGTGCGTTTATTAAAGCTTTAATGCCCGATTTTTTCGTGAAATCGCAAGCGGCAAGCAACGGCGGTTGCGGAACAAATGTAACGTGGACTCTTGATGATAACGGCACCCTTACCATCAGCGGTACGGGTAATATGAAAAATTATTCTTCTATTTCAAGTGTTCCGTGGTACTCATCGTGCTCATTCATAACGAAGGTTATAGTCGGTAATGGCGTAACAAGTATAGGACAGTTTGCTTTCAATGATTGCACAAGCCTTACATCGGTAACAATCCCTGGTAGCGTAACGAGTATAAATTATGGTGCTTTCATGGATTGCACAAGCCTTACCTCAATCACAATCCCCGATAGTGTAACAAGTATAGGCGCATGTGCTTTCTATAATTGCACAAGCCTTACCTCAATAACAATTCCCGATAGCGTAACGAGTATAAGTTATAGTATTTTCGAGGGTTGTGATAGTCTTACATCAATTACAATTCCTGATAGTGTAACATGTATAGGTCAAAATGCTTTCTCTAATTGCACAAGCCTTACCTCAATCACAATCCCCGATAGTGTAACAAGTATAGTTTTTTCTGCTTTCTCTAATTGTACAAGCCTTACCTCAGTTTACATAACCGATTTAACTGCTTGGTGTAATATTGATTTTTCCCATATAGCTAGTGGCAACCCTCTTGTCTATGGTGCCGGTCTTTACCTTAACGGTGAATTGGTAGAGAATCTTGTGATTCCCAAAAATATTACAGAAATTAAACCTTACACTTTCGTTGGATGCACAAGCCTTACATCAATCACAATCCCCGATAGTGTAACAAGAATAGGTAAATCTGCTTTCAGTGGTTGCACAAGCCTTACATCAATCACAATCCCCGATAGTGTAACGCAGATAAATTATTCTGCTTTCAGTGGTTGCACAAGTCTTACCACAATCACAATCCCCGATAGCGTAACGAGTATAGGTGATGGTGTTTTTCGTGGTTGTACAAACCTTACTTCAATCACAATCTCTGATAGCGTAACGAGTATTGGTGAAGAAGCTTTCTATGGTTGCTTAAAGCTTACCTCAATAACAATTCCCGATAGCGTAACGAGTATAGGCGATTATGCTTTCTCTGGTTGTTCAAAGCTTACCTCAATAACAATTCCCGATAGCGTAACGAGTATAGGCGATTATGCTTTCTCCGGTTGTTCAAAGCTTACCTCAATAACAATTCCCGATAGTGTAACAAGTATAGGCAGTTCTGCTTTCTCCGGTTGTTCAAAGCTTACCTCAATAACAATTCCCGATAGCGTAACGAGTATAGGCGATTATGCTTTCTACGAATGCTCAAGCCTTATATCAGTTATAATCGGCAATAGTATAACGAGCATAGGTAATTCTGTTTTCAACAGTTGTACAAGCCTTACAACAATCACAATCCCTGACAGTGTAACAAGTATAGGTAATTATGCTTTCCGTAGTTGTAACAATCTTACTGAAGTTACAATAGGTGGTAATGTAACAAGTATAGGTGAACTTGCTTTCTATGATTGCGATAGCCTTACCACGGTCACAATCCCCGTTAGTGTAACAAGTATAAGTTATGATGCGTTTAATGATTGCAGGGTAAGGATATTGGGTAATAAAGGCTCTTATGCAGAAACGTATGCAAATAACAATTCAATCCCCTTTGTACCACTTGATGGTGAAGAAGGTGAAAAGTATGTTTCCGGTACATACGGAAAAATAAGATGGAGTGTTGATAAGGTTAGCGGTATATTGACTGTTTCTTGCGATGGTGCTATGCCTATTTATACTGAGTCGGAATCGCTTCCTTGGAAAGAGTATAACGACTTTATTGAAGAAATTGTTGTTTTAAATGCAACAACTATTTCCGGTTATGCTTTTAAAAATATGGGTTATGTAAGACGAGTTACAATCCCCGACAGTGTAACAAGTATAGGTGATTATGCTTTCCTTTATTGCACAAGCCTTACATCGGTATATATAACAGATATAGCAGCATGGTGTAATATTTATTTTTATATTAATTATTCCAATCCCTTAGTTTATGCCAATAACTTATACTTAAACGGTGAATTGGTTACAGATTTGGTTATACCTGACAGTGTAACAAGTATAGGTAATTATGCTTTCCTTTATTGCACAAGCCTTGCCTCAGTTACAATCCCTGATAGTGTAACAAGTATAGGTGGTGCTGCTTTCAATGGTTGCACAAGCCTTACCTCAATCACAATTCCTGTTAGTGTAACAAGTATAGGTTCTTCTGCTTTCAACGGTTGCACAAGCCTTACTTCAGTTACAATCCCCGACAGTGTAACAAGTATAGGTGGTTATGCTTTCTCTAATTGCGAAAGCCTTACCGCAATCACAATCCCTGACAGTGTAACAGGAATAGGTTACGATGTTTTTTCGGGTTGCAATGCAATTCAAAAAATAACTGTGCTCAACGATAATCTTGATATAAGCGAATTAAGCCTTGCTTCAACCGTTGTGATTTGTGCTAATGAGGGCTCAAAAGCGCATCAATACGCTGACGAAAGCGGTAAAGCTTTTGTTAAGTTAACCCACTCTTTCGGAGAACCGGTTGTAATAGAGCCTACCTGCACTGAAAAAGGCTATAGCGAGCGCGTTTGTACCGTTTGCGGAAGAACAGAAAGATTTAACGAAATTGAAGCAACGGGCCACTCCTACGGCGAATGGATAGTAACAATAAAACCCACTTGCACAGAAGCAGGCGTTGAAACAAAAACTTGCTCCTGCGGTGATACGAAAACTCGGGATGTTGAAGCAACGGGCCACTCCTACGGTGAATGGATAGTAATAACAGAGCCAACTTGCACAGAACCAGGCGTTGAAATAAAAACCTGCTCCTGCGGTGATACGAAAACTCGGGATGTTGAAGCAACGGGCCACTCCTATGGCGAATGGATAGTAACAACAGAACCCACTTGCACAGAAGCAGGCGTTGAAACAAAAACCTGCTCCTGCGGTGATACGAAAACTCAGGAAGTTGAAGCAACGGGCCACTCCTACGGCGAATGGATAGTAACAATAGAACCCACTTGCACAGAAGCAGGCGTTAAAACAAAAACCTGCTCCTGCGGTGATACGAAGACTCAGGAAGTTGAAGCAACGGGCCACTCCTACGGCGAATGGATAGTAGAAAAGGTAGAAACTGCAACCGAAGAAGGTTTGAAAGTACAAACATGTACCGTGTGCGGTGATAGGGTAGAAGAAGTTATTCCCGCTAACCCCGATTTGTTGCCTGCTCTTAAAATAGATACAGACGGCGTATGGAAATATATGTCGGGTGATACCGTAATCACAGATTACACTGGTCTTGTTTCCTATAACGGTGGCTGGTTCTACGTTGCAAACGGTGTGCTTGATTGGAATTACACTGGTCTTGTAGAATATTGCGATAATTATTACCATATAGCAAACGGTGCTCTTGACTGGGGCTATACAGGCCTTTCCTATTACAACGGTAATTGGTGGTATGTAACAAACGGTGTAATTGATTGGTGCTACACAGGACTTACAAATTACTATGGTACTTGGTATTATGTAACAAACGGTTTCCTTGATTGGAACGTAACAACCCTTACATATTACTACGGTGATTGGTATTACGTTGAAAACGGCAAAATAAACTTCAATGCAACAACATTAGTTTATTTCTACGATGTTTGGTACTATGTAGAAAATGGTGTACTTAACTGGAATTATACAGGTCTTGTGGAATTCTGTGGTCAGTATTATCATATAGAAAACGGTGTTCTTGACTGGGGCTATACAGGTCTTTCATATTACCAAGGAAATTGGTGGTACGTAACAAACGGTGTAATAGATTGGAGCTATACCGGACTTACCTATTATTACGGTACTTGGTATTATGTAACAAACGGCTACCTTGATTGGAGCGTTACAACCCTTACATATTTCTACGA
Organism: Clostridia bacterium; assembly: GCA_017937865.1. Classification (GTDB taxonomy): domain Bacteria; phylum Bacillota; class Clostridia; order Oscillospirales; family Acutalibacteraceae; genus DTU089. The sequence goes on from JAGBCU010000014.1 coordinate 53,730, forward strand.
TGTTTGGTACTATGTAGAAAACGGTCAGATTAACTGGAACAGTAATACGCTTTGTTATTATGGCGATACCTGGTATTACGTAAAAGGCGGTACTGTTGCCTGGGATTATACCGGTTGGGTGGAATATTATGGCGGTTGGTATTACATAACTAAC